>JBCCNG010000237.1:0-6700 GCA_039025955.1 Cyanobacteria bacterium P01_C01_bin.72
AAGTGATAGTGCCAAGCTACTAAATTATGATTTACCTGCGGCAAAAATTCAGCAGATAATCATTGATTTTGTCCAGAAAAATAAGCCGCAAACTTCTTTTTATATCCGTCCCTTTGTCTATACTTCCGATCTAGGTATTGCGCCACGAATCCACAAAATTGAGAAAGATTTCTTAATCTATGGATTAGAATTAGGAGATTATTTACCTCCAGGGGGTATTAGCTGTCGCTTTAGTTCTTGGTATCGTCAAGAAGACCGAAGTTTACCCTTAAGAGGTAAAATCAGTGGGGCATATATCACCTCTTCTTTAGCCAAAACTGAGGCAGTAGAATCGGGTTTTGATGAAGCAATTCTGATGAATACTCAGGGCAAAATCTGTGAAGCTTCAGGAATGAATATCTTTATGGTGCGTAATGGAAAGTTGCTTACTCCTGGGTTTAATCAGGATATTTTAGAAGGCATCACCAGAGATAGTGTCATAACTATTGCTAAAGACATGGGAATTGAGGTTCAAGAAAGAGCGATCGATAAAACCGAATTACTAATTGCTGATGAGGTATTTCTGAGCGGCACAGCAGCTAAAGTAACCCCTGTAAAACAAATCGAAAGTTATCATTTGCCTACTGATAGACCAATAACTCTAAAAATCAAAGACAAGCTAACTGCTATTACTAAAAATCAAGAGCCAAAATATCAAGATTGGATTTATAAGATTGACTGTTAGAGATTGACTTGATCTGATTCAGGTATTCAGTTTAGACATTTAGCTGGATTAATTTGGCTACTGCCCTTTGAGTTTGTCCCCCCAAATAGACTAAAGTTAAGAGTCTAGGTTTTATTACCCACAGGAATTAGAAAGCGATCGCATGTCTGCTGTAACTACTGCTCCCAAAAATATAAACTTTCCCCTGACTGCTGTTGTTGGTCAGGAATCAATTAAGCTGGCTCTATTGCTGTCGGCGGTCGATCCAGAATTAGGAGGAGTGGCGATCGCTGGTAGACGCGGTACGGCTAAATCGGTTATGGCACGGGGGATCTATAATCTCTTACCCCCCATTGAAGTTATTCGGGGTTCTCTTTATAATTGTGACCCCAATCGACCTCAAGACTGGGATGATGATACCACTGCCAAGTATGGCAATATGGCAGTTGAGGACATACCGACTCAAATTATTCCTGCTCCTTTTGTCCAAATCCCCCTGGGAGTAACAGAAGATCGGCTATTAGGCTCAGTGGATGTCGAAGAATCCGTTAAAAGAGGTGAACCAGTTTTCCAGCCAGGATTACTGGCACAGGCGCACCGTGGGGTTTTATATATCGATGAAATCAATCTTTTAGACGACCAGATTGCCAACCAACTTCTAACCGTCCTCACCGATGGACGCAACGTGATTGAACGAGAAGGTATTAGCTTTCAGCATCCCTGTAAACCAATCCTGATTGCCACCTATAATCCCGAAGAAGGAGTATTAAGAGAACATCTATTAGATCGAATTGCGATCGCTCTTTCCGCCGATAGCGTCCTGTCTCTAGAACAGCGAGTGGAGGCGGTCAATCAGGTAATTGACTTTACTAACTCTCCTCAAGATTTTATGCATGATTATGAGGCGGATTTAGATAGTCTCAAAACTGATATTATCCTGGCGCGGGAATGGCTCAAGGAAGTAAAAATTAGCCACGACCAAATTCTGTATCTAGTTCAGGAGGCAGTTAGAGGCACGGTAGAAGGTCATCGCGCCGAACTGTTTGCTGTTAAAGTCGCTCAAGCCTGCGCTGCCCTTGATGGTCGGGATCAGGTTACTGCTGATGATTTGCGCAAAGCAGTAGAGCTAGTAATTATTCCTCGGGCAACTACTATTGAAGCACCACCAGAAGATGCACCCCAGCCTCCCCCACCACCACCACAGCCGCAGCAGCAAGATCAAGAACCCAATCAGGATGAAGACGAACCTGAAGATGAACAGGAAGAAGAAGAACAAGAGCAGGAACAAGAACCTCCCGCCATACCCGATGAATTTGTCTTTGATATTGAAGGAGTAGTTTTAGATCCTGAAGTACTAACCTTTGCCCAAACGATGCAGCGACAGGGTAAATCGGGAGCACGCAATCTCATCTTCTCAGAAGATCGCGGACGCTACATCAAGCCGATGATTCCCAAAGGGAAAGTAAAGCGGATTGCCGTTGATGCTACCCTGCGTAATGCTGCTCCCTATCAGAAAGCACGGCGAGAGCGGAATCCTGGTAGAAATGTCATTGTCGAACAAAGCGATCTACGTTCCAAACGGATGGCACGAAAAGCGGGTTCGCTAATTGTCTTTGTGGTTGATGCTTCTGGTTCGATGGCGTTAAATCGGATGCAGTCAGCCAAGGGAGCTGTTATGCGCCTGTTGACCGAAGCTTATGAAAATCGTGATCAAATATCCCTGATTCCTTTTCGTGGCGAACGAGCGGAAGTCCTATTGCCTCCTACCCGTTCAATTACCATGGCAAAAGGTCGCCTAGAATCCCTTCCCTGTGGTGGTGGTTCGCCTCTGTCTCATGGTTTAACTCAGGCGGTAAATGTGGGTATTAACGCTCAAATGTCAGGAGACATCGGACAGGTAGTAATTGTAGCGATCACTGACGGACGGGGTAATATTTCCCTTTCTCGCTCTTTGGGGGAAGCTCCTGAACCAGGAGCAGAAAAACCAAATATTAAGGAGGAACTGCTCGATATTGCAGGCAAAGTTCGCGCTATGGGCATGAAACTACTCGTAATTGACACAGAAAGCCGCTTTGTCTCCACTGGCTTTGCCAAAGAGCTAGCCAAACAAGCAGGGGGTACTTACTATCATCTTCCCAAAGCAACGGATCGGGCGATCGCCAATATGGCAAGAGGCGCTATTTCTCAGATGTAATTGAATAATATGAATTTCATTACTGTATTTTCGAGAAAATAACTCCAAAAATTTTTCAAAGCAAGGGGTATCTAAATGACTCCATTCAATACCTTCGCCAAATGAGAAGCCAAAATTTAAGATAAGGATAAAACTCAGGTAAGCCTTTCCCGTGAACTGCGGCATATTCCTACAATCAACTCATAGACTTGTACTCTTGGCGACTCCAAATTGAATTTGATTCCCGTGATGCTAAACCATTCTCGGGTTTGGAGGATTTTATGAATACTTCTCAAATTGCTGTCACCAATGCGGTGAACCTGGCTTTCTTGATGGTGAATCTCTCCCATCAAGAATCAGGTGACCAACCTTGGAGCAATTCACTCGCTTCCTGTTACTGGTATTGCCCCAGAATAAACTCCAAAATAGCGAAAAATTACTCTCTTCTGCTTCAACCTTCTTGACAGAGGCTACGTTCTCTTTCCTTTTTTTGACGAAGGTATTGAAGATATTGAACTAGTGCAGGTAAAACAGGACAGGGTTTTTTCTGCTGCAAACTAGCAGGCTGATCGGCACGAAATACACTCCAGCGAAAAGGCCCTAAATCCGCTGCCGACATCCACAGTAAGCGTTTGGCTCTGGTCATGGCGACATATAAAAGCCGATATTCTTCCGCCTGTTTGAGCTTGACGGCTTCTTGCCAGGCTGTCATCGGCAGAGGAATAGTTTGCGGCTCTTCGGGCGCTACATACTGGTGATGGACGAGACTTCTAATTTGCGCGCGAGCAACTTCTGAAAGGGTAAAGTTACCCAAAAACTTACCAGCGTTGGGTATCCAGGGTTGTCCAGGCAAAATATCTTGATGCAGAAAGGGAATAAATACATAGTCCCAATCTAGTCCCTTTGCCTTGTGCATCGTAATAATTGTTATTTGATTAGGGCGAGTATAGCGATCGCCGTCGTCTTCTTCTACCCCCTCAAAGTTTTCGGCGTTGACGATCTCTCTTAATGTCTCAACTGCCGTCTGAGGCGAACTTTTGCCCCTGGTGTGCTGACTAACTTTTTCTGCTAGCTTTTGTAGAGTAGCTAATTCAGAACCCGTATACCGCAGACTCATGCCCAAAAAGGGAATTAGCTGATAGTGGGGTAGTTCCATCCTGGCGCGGAGTAGATTAACGCAGTAGCGACGAGCCTGTTCTACCTGGGGTTTATGTCCTGGGTGGAGAGGAGTAGGATAAAGAAACTGTTCGGGAGACGTGGCTAGAGCATTGAGATCCTGTGTTGGAATCAAACTACGCTGCTGAAGCACTTCTAATGCTTCCTTGAGATTATCGGGGGAATGGGGTCGATCCAAAAACTGGAGTAGCTGGAGAATTTCCCCTGGTATTTGGGAATAGCGCTCACTTTCTCCCACTTCGTAAACCTTAATGCCATGTTCTCGGGGTAAATGGGCTAAAGTCTCTGCCAGAAAACGTGCCTGACGATTTTCTCGTACTAGAATCGCTGCGTTTCGCTCAGGATTAGCTGTGAGTAAGGCGATCGCCTGTTGAGCAATGAGATCTACCGTTTGATATACATCATCGGGGTGACAGATAGTTACGCCACTACCTACGGGCTGGGGATTGGCATCAGGCTGAGGATCTCCAGGGGGCACGGTAACAATATTCTGGGGTCGAAAAGGAACAGAGGTTACTGCATCGGCGGCTTTACTCCATTGCTGATTCACCCAATGAACTACAAAATTGGCGCTGTCGATAATAATCTTACTGCTGCGCCCCGCTTGATTCATCGTGGTGAGACTATTCTGCTGTTGGCAGGTTTCACAAAACCAGTTAAAGTAAATCGGATCGGCGGGGGTAAAGGTAGAGTTGATTGCCTGATTAGGATCTCCTACCCGCACCAGATTAGGAGACTTATGGGGTTGGGCGCTATTGCCAGCCAAGATCGAAATTAGCTTTTCTTGCAGGGGGCTAGAATCTTGTGCTTCGTCCTCAAAAACGCCATAAACCTGATTTTGCCACAGCAGGCGCATAGGCGGATACTCCAACACCCTCAAAGCAGCGAGAATCATGTCGTCGTAGTCTACAAAGTCTTGAGCTGCCATTGCCTCCTGATATTCTTGATATAGCCCCGCAGCAATTTGCAGGATGCCATATTCATCAAGGGCATTTTGGCTCAGTTCCTCTAGCTGCTGGGGTAACAATCCCGAACTCTTTGCCTCCCGCACCACCGTATTGGTTAAGCCTGGTAAAACTTCCGTCCGTAACACTGACTGGCGGCGTAATCGCTCCGTTTCCTCGCCATCAAACTGCACCCCTTCCAGAAGCCGCTGATATTGCTGGGGATGACTGGCGATCCACTTTTCTACCGCCCCGCGAATAAGACGATGCCCCGTATTCGGGACAACAATTGTCACCCGATCTAAATCTAGACCCGATAGTTCGCGGCGAGAATTAGCAATATTGAGTGCCAAACCATGAAGAGTATGCACCACAAAGCCCCCAGGAGGCAACATCAAAGTCTTAAGGCGATCGCGAATCTTACTTTTAATATTTGCGGCTGCTGAACGAGTGTAGGTAACAACTACAAGCTGCCGCCGACTATGTAGCTGGTTTTGGGCAATGGCGATCGCCGCTGCGACAGATAAACTATGAGACTTCCCTGCCCCAGGTACGGCAGCAACAGCCATTTCTCCCCCGCGCCAGTTCGCCAAACCTTGTTGCCCACTCCGTAAACTCTGCTTCAGTCGCTTTAACTCCCCATCTAGCCAGAGAGACTGTTCGGCAGGAGTTAAAGGGATCGCTGGTTGCTGCTCGGAAGATAGCATTTGGTTCAGGTTAAGAAGTAAAAGGGAAAGATTTACTTGATTATAACCATGATAGTTTTTATGTACTCATGCAAATTTTATTGTTAGAGCAATCCTTTTGCTTCTACTTTGCTTGGTCTTAGCTCGACTTTATCTATTTTGAGAGAAAGAACGAAAAGGAAAGGGCGGCATAAACTGTGCGGGAAACCCACGCAGACGCGCCCTCAAGAAGATCAAAGCGAAAGGTATCTATGCAGCGCATACGCGCATAAAGGCGCATAGTTCGTCGTCTTCGACGACTGGGAAGCGAATGCGTCCGCCTTGATCGCCAGCCAGGAATCAGCATCAGCAGCACCCCTCAGAGAATTATCATGCCCGCCATTAGTAGACATAGGAAGTTGTTGATTAGCTTATTTTAGATTGCCGTATCCTAGAGGACTCTAACCTCAACTCCCTTTTTATAGCAAACATGAGAGTACGTAAGTTCACTAATAGGACACTTATTGCTCATTAATTGCCAGCAAATAGGTGAACCTAATTCTAACCTAGATTTTTGCAATTATAGTTGCCACCTGAATTAACCTTAATAAAACTCAATTAAAGACTATAATCACCTGAATTATAAACATTTTATTACCTGAATTAATCTCAACTTACAACTCCAAAAATCAAATATATTGTTTAACAAGAGAGGAAAATAAATTCTTCTTTTAAACATAAACTAATAGTGAGAGGACAAAAAATGTCTAATATGAAGATTGAAATCAATGGTATCAAAGGTCTTGAAGATTTTGGTGATACTGCTGCACAGAATTGTAGCGGAGGTGCGTTTACATACACAGGAGTAAACTCTAATGGAAACGTAATCAGTGCTAGTACTGGTGGCATAATTGGACGCCATAATATTGAAGATATTACAGCATTTACAATACGGAATGATAACGGAGGCGATTCATTTACACTAACTTATAGAAGTGCAAATAATGAAATAGTAGGAATTGAAGAGGTTGGATCACTT
>JBCCNG010000238.1:0-6685 GCA_039025955.1 Cyanobacteria bacterium P01_C01_bin.72
CCCGCTTCGAGATCGACAACGGCTACAGCATTATTCTCTTGCAGAGTTACAAAAGCCTGAGTACCGTCGGGACTAATGGCAATAAACTCTGGTTCAACATCGTTAGCAAAGGCGGTGTCGGGGAAGATTCTCACTCCCCGTCCACGTAATTCTGCTTCCCGTCCATTGAAAGTCCTAAAGTCGGCGGTAGTTGCTGCGGCATTCTCCACCCCTGTCGTTAAATCAATGATGCTAATCGAACCTTCAGGGTTATTGGTAGGCTTATCTTTATCTGGTTCACCTTCATTTGCCACGATCAGCTTTGTGCCATTGGCAGTAAAGGCAACCGCATCAGGTAAAGCCCCGACAGTAATTTGATTCAGAACATTCCCTTCAGAGTCAAAAAAGGCGACAATCCCCAGATCTTGTGCTGAATCTGCTTCGATCGCCGCAGCTATGATACCGTCGTTAATGGCAATACTGTTGATGCCACCACCCAAGGTTTTAATGTCTATCGCTCCCGTAAAAATAGGATTAGTGGGATCGCTGATATCTAAGATATCAATTGTGCCAGTCGAACTATTGATCACATACAAATTTTGACTATCAGGATCATAAGCCGTAATTTCTGCTGCCCCATCATCAAAAATACCCGATTCGTAGCGACCAATTTGAGTTAATTCAAGAGAATTATTCATCTGAATTTGAGATAGAAAATCATTCGCTGCATGTGGGCAGTAAGATTGTAACTTTTAGAATTGGATAGCGTAAAATATTTAGAATTGTTTGGCATATAGACCTGCGGCAATTAATTGGAATGACTATAAATGAAATGAACTACTCAAAAAGTTTCGTTGAAGTTCTCGAACGTCAAATGTCTTACATAAAAGTTGGCGAAGGTGCGCCAATTGTTTTTCTCCACGGCAATCCCACTTCATCTTATTTATGGCGAAATATCCTGCCTTATTTAGAAGGCTATGGATGTTTGATTGCTCCTGACTTAATCGGCATGGGAGATTCAGAAAAGTTATCCGCAGATGAACCAGAGCGCTATCGCTTTGTATGTCATCGTCGCTATTTAGAAGCTTTTTTGACTGCCGTAGGTGCAGACCAGGATGTAACTTTAGTTTTGCATGATTGGGGTGGAGCATTAGGCTTTGATTGGGCAAATCGTCATCGCTCGTCAGTTCGCGCCATAGCTTATATGGAAACCTTTGCTCGCCCTTTAGAGTGGTCGGATCTTCCAGAAGATTTTCATCCTACCCTTAAGGCGGTTCGTTCTTCAGAAGGGGAAAAACTGGTGCTGGAAGAAAATATGTTTATTGAAAAAATGTTGCCTGGTGTTACCATGCGCGAACTGACAGCAGAAGAAATGGAAAATTATCGCCGTCCTTATCAGACAGCAGGTGATAGCAGAATGCCCACTCTCATATTTCCCCGTGAAGTTCCCCTAGATAGTCAACCTGCGGATGTTGCTAGTGCCATGAGTGATTATTCTGATTGGCTCAAGACTTCTCAAATTCCTAAGCTGTTTATCAATGCCGAACCTGGAGTATTTATTACGGGCTCAGTACGAGAATTTTGCCGAACTTGGTTCAATCAGACAGAAGTAACAGTACCAGGAACTCATTTTCTTCAAGAGGACTCTCCCGATCTAATTGGTAAAGCGATTGTCCAATGGTGTGATTCCATGAATTAACATGACGCTACATGTAGTATTTAACTTAGGGCTTGCTGAAAAACTAGGATTTGATGAGATATATGTTTAAAAGTTCTCAGCGCAGCGCATACGCGCACAAAGGCGCTTAGTTCTAAAGGACAGGACACGCAATATTAACTTGTCACGAACTAGATTTAAGCGGCAATTTGTTCGCTATCGGCTTGGCAATGCTGCTGAATCACGGCATAACATTCTTCAACTGAAGCTCTGTCTGTCATCGCTTCTACTAAAGCTTCATAAGACTGCTGATGTCTAGTCAGCAGATTTGTCGCCTGGAGTTGCGCCCAACGCTCTTTTTGGGGATAGCCTACTTCTGGTAAACCAGCCATGATTAAAGCCTGTTTTAACTGCTGTCGATCTTCTGCGCCCCCTTGAGAGTTGCCATAAACTATCTTTTCTGCTGCCATACCTGCCATCCAGACAGTGCAAAAACGCTCTAGAGTCAGGCGCATTTTTTCTAATTCAAAAGGTTTGGCGGTGAGAGACTCCGTATTAAAGCTGACTCCTCCTCTACCTAATTGCCCCTGCTTAAGCATCTCCCAGGCAGTGAGAGTGTAACCCGTAATTGGAATACCCAGAAAGTAAGCGGCTAAAAAATGCCCTGCTTCGTGGTTAACAATTCGCTGTCGCTGCTCTTTGGAAGCAAATAGATCTAGCAGCAAAGAAACCCCTCGACTGTTCCAGCTAAGTGTATCCGCCGTCGCCAAACTAAGAATGCCAAAGGTTACAGCGGCAGGGACAACGGGAGGAATGTTAAAAATAGGTCCAAGTAAACAGGTCATAGTCATCAAGAAGATGCCTATGGCAATCAAATTTAGAGCAGTTTGGGGCATTACGAATAATTTTGTTTAAAAAGTTTTGTTTAAAATCTTATACATATATTAATTAAAGTAGATTAATTTTTGCCAAAAAACTGTATTTAATCTGTCCTGCCTTGTCCTAAACCGCGTCCATAGTAGAAAAAAGTAGTTTTTATTTTACCAGCAGCATAATTTTCTCAGCCTCTAGTCTCTAAAGTCATAAAAGAGGGATCAAACTAGAAGGAGTTTAAATCAATTTTCTGGAGTTGGCTGGGAAGTATCACTGGGAGTTGAATTTTCGGTTTCTGATTCTGGCTCGGTTTCAATTTCGGTTGTTTGATTCGTGCTGGCTGGTTCAATCGGCGCATCGGGAATGGGAAGCATAAATAATGCCCCTGCGGCGATCGCCAAACTAGAAAGACCAATGACGAGGGGAGTAGCTCTTTCAGCTAGGGGCTTCTCTGGCTGGAGATAGCGCTTACTAACCGACCGTAGCTCTAGGGTCATGTTCGGTAAGACAGAGCGGTCTGCATGAAATTGGTCAATCGCATCAACCAAGTCAAACAGTTCCACCGTTGTCATCTCAACTTCGGTTTTGGCTTCCCCGCTGTCGGGTTTTGGTTCTAAAGTTAGACGATGAAGATGGCGATCGGCAACCTTAGTGATGGATACTTGGGGATATTCTGCGGTGTTGCTCTTTAATTTTTCCCCAGCAAATAATCCGCTCAAAAATCCTTGAGCATAATTGCTGACAGCATGAGAAAGATTAGTCAGGAACACGCTGCCGCCGCTCAATTTTTGGTTTGATTTAAGCAGATGACATTCAGCATTAATCAAGATGGACATTGGCGCTTGTCCGCTTAAGATGTCAGCGTTTTCGATATCACTATCTTCCAAACCTTCTAAAATCAGGTTGCAGTTGGGCAAACTATACTGTTTTTTAGTATTCATAACTAAGCCACTTCCCCGTCAAATAGACTAAACCAAACTCGCTGCATTCCTCTAATCCCAGTACAAAATAATAATTTATTTAATAAAGATAAAGCCAATTCGTTGAGCTGTTCTTCTGAATCAATATAGGCTGATACCTTAGCACGTCGAGAGTTCATGCGGCTACGAAAGTGAGCGCGAAATCGTTCTAAGTATTCTGAGAGGCGAAAATGATTATCCACAGGCAGATTTTTATCTCTCATCTGCTGCTCTGCTAGTAATAGCTGGCGAATTATAACCACTAAATCCTTCGCTCGTGAGCTGGCAATAATTACCAGGGCTTTTGCTTCTTCTAAGCTCAAATACTCTCTAGTGTAGGAACGTCGCCAGGGATTACTACAGCGTAAACGCCAAAGATTTACCCGATGCTTGACCACTTCATCCATGCCCAAATGCCTTGCCGTCGCCAACATCTGCTCCGATGCTCCTAACTGCAGAGCTTCTAGAGCCAGCAGCAGCAGGTCAATTTGCTGTTGAGTACGAGGAGAACAACCCTTAGAAGGTAGAGATATGTCTGGTAAAGTATTTAAAATTGAGGCTGGGCTGTCTGTTGTGGATTGATGTTCTGATTCTAAACTTGCAGATTGGCTCATTATAAAATTAAGTCCAAATTTGAGTTATCGATGATTGTTCTTTGTCGAGGATAACAAATAATTCTCTGATGTTATGATGCCATAGCTATTCAACTCAAAAACCAGTCTAGCCTGATTTTTTGCAGTTTATTGAGAAAATGCCCATGGAACTCAAATCACTGATCCGCAATATCCCTGATTTTCCCCAACCAGGAATCTTGTTTCGCGACATCACGACCCTGCTTAGTAATACTGAAGGTTTGCGTCATACTATTGACTGCTTGAGCAAAGAATGTCAGGCAGCTAATTTAGCACCTGAATACATTGTGGGCATGGAGTCCAGAGGGTTTATTTTTGCCACGCCCTTAGCATATCAGCTCAAGGCGGGTTTTGTTCCCGTGCGCAAGCCAGGAAAGCTACCTGGGGCAGTACATTCTGTGACTTATGATTTAGAGTATGGTACAGATCGCCTAGAAATTCACCAAGATGCGATCACTCCAGGGGCAAAAGTATTGATCGTGGATGACTTACTGGCTACTGGAGGAACGGCTAAAGCGACGGCTCAACTTTTAGAGCAGCTAGAGGTAGAGCTGGTGGGGTTTGCTTTTATCATTGAGCTACTGTCGTTAAACGGCAAAGATAAATTGCCTGATGTTCCTTTGATTAGTTTAGTAAAATACTAAATAAGTTGTGGCTATCGTGACTACAGTTCTGTTGTAACTATAGTTTGCTCATGGCTTCTAGTTACCAATCAATACAGTCGCAAAATTTTAACGATTTCCTCGTAGTCTAAGAGTGTTGTTGGTCATAAACCAGACAGAGAGTATAAAATTGTCTGTGTTTTAGGATCTACAGATTTATTGTCTTTCGGGGAAGCTAAGTTAATCAAAGCGAGCTTTTTTTGTCAAGCTAATTTGGTCTACAACCCTTTCCCTACTGAGATTCCCTACCAAAATCTTTAGTCGTAAATTATTCTAGCTATTAAATTTAAGGAGTGAGGAGTGGGTAAGAAAAATCAATTTATCAAAGTATTGAGTCTAAGTACGGCGATCGCCATTAGTCAAATTCCTGGGGCGGCAGCGGAATCAATTGCTCAAGCGGAGGAGGCGACCGACGATGCCAGAGATGCCACAGAAGAAATCATCAAGCCAGCACAGCCATCTATCTCTAATACACAAGAGCTAAATCCCAGCGGCAATCCGCTGTCATTTCCTACTGTACCCGAAGAGGTGCGAGTTGAAATGCAACAGCCAATTACTTTAAAGCAGGCGGTAGAGCTATCGCTGAACAACAATAAGGAAATAGAACAGGCTCGACTGGAGGTAGAAAGAGCAGAATTTGCTCTGCGAGAATCAAGAGCGGCACTGTTTCCTACCCTAGACTTTACCACCTCATTTAGTTTCAGCGACGATGCTTTTCTTGATAGTAATCTCCAGCAGACTATTGATGATATTGTAGATGACGGCGTTGAGGCAGGTCTAACCGAAGAAGAAGCCCAGGCAAACGCTGAATCTGGTGTATCTGGGGCTAGTGGCTCTACCAGTACCGATAGTTTCGACTACAGCAGTTCGATTGGCATCGACTACACTGTGTTCAATGGTGGTCTGCGGGGTGCTTCTATTCGTACTGCCGAAAAACAACTTCGTTCAGAAATACTAGATTTGGAAAGAATTGTTGAGGTTGCTCGGTTTGAAACTGCCAGGGACTATTACTCGCTGCAAAACAGTGATGCCCAGGTGGAAATTCAAGAGGCAGCGGTAGAAGATGCTCAACAAACCCTCAAAGATGCCCAGCTTTTAGAAAGAGCAGGATTGGGTACAAGATTTGACGTTTTGCGAGCTGAAGTAGAGCTAGCCCAAGCAGATCAAAGACTAACAACGGCGATCGCCAACCAAAAAATTGCTCGTAGACAGTTGGCGGAAACTCTCAGCGTTTCTCATAGTACCGATCTGGCTACCGCCGATGCGATTGAAGTCGCGGGTGCTTGGGAAAAAGGGCTAGACGAAACTATTGTCCTGGCTTTTAAAAATCGTGCCGAATTAGAGCAGTTCTTACTGCAAAGAGAAATTGGCGAAGAACAAAGAACCATTGCCCTATCTGCCATTAGACCAGCGATCGGCATTAGTGCTGACTATACCACCAGCGATGACCTTAAAGACGACTTTGATATCAGCGATCAGATTCAGCTAGGTATAAACCTTCAGTGGCGGCTATTTGATGGTGGCGCAGCCAGAGCAGGAGCAAGACAGGCAGAGAAAGATGTCGAAATTGCCGAAACTCAGTTTGCTAATCAGCGTAACCAAATTCGATTTGCGGTGGAACAGGCTTTCTTTCAATTAGAATCTAATCTCAGTAATATTGGCACGGCAACCAGGGCGGTAGAATTAGCGGAAGAAAGTTTGCGCTTGGCTCGTCTCCGTTTTCAGGCAGGGGTAGGAACGCAAACTGACGTAATTGAGGCTCAAACCAGTCTAACTACCGAACGAGGGAACTTGCTGTCTTCGATTACCGATTATAATCAGTCTTATGCCGATTTAACTAGACAGGTTTGAGCCTCAATTACGTCAGTTTGCGTTCCTACCCCTGCCTGAAAACGGAGACGAGCCAAGCGCAAACTTTCTTCC
>JBCCNG010000239.1:0-6682 GCA_039025955.1 Cyanobacteria bacterium P01_C01_bin.72
TATCGTTAGGTTAATTCTATTTTGGAGTCGTCACCAATCATAAACCGTAATGCTTTGGGACGCTGGGGTGCTGCCTTGAGGTGCGCTCTTTCACCGATTAAGCTATCGACGATGCGTGAGCTAATTCCTTCTAAGGTTGCTCCTTGCAGAATTACGCTATGCTCAATGTCTATATCTACTAGAGTAGTGTTGTCGGCAATACTGCTATAGGGACCAATGTAGCAGTTTTGGATCTTGCAGTTTTTACCGATGGTCACAGGACCCCGAATCATGGAGTTGGTAACTTGAGAATCTGAACCAACATGAACCCGTCCGCTAATTTTGCTCTCTTGGTCAATCTCTCCCTCATGAGTTGATTCGAGACAGGTATCGAGAATGATCTGATTGGCGGCGAGTAGGTCATCTTTTTTTCCTGTGTCTAGCCACCAGCCTGTTAGAAGGTGGGAAGCAACTCCTTCCTCCTGGTCGATTAAATATTGGATCGCATCAGTTATTTCTAATTCTCCTCTAGCAGATGGCTGGATATTAGCGATCGCCTGATGGATTTTGGTGGAGAAGAGGTAAACTCCTACTAGGGCTAAATTGGAAGGTGGATTTTTGGGCTTCTCAATTAGTTCTAAAACTTTGCCGCTACCGTCTACTCTGGCAACACCAAAAGCACTGGGATTTTCGACTTCACAAAGCAGAGTTAACGCATCTAACTGTTGCTCCTTGAATTTGTCGATAAACAGCCCTAATTCGCTTTGAACTAGGTTATCACCCAAATACATCACAAAAGGAACGTCCCCCAAGAAGGGTTGAGCTACCTTAACTGCATGGGCTAGACCTAATGGTTCATCTTGCTGAATATAGGTAATCTGCGCGCCAAAGCGCTCGCCGTTGCCTGTCTTCTCCTGGACTTCTCCTCCCGTTTCAGGACTGATAATAATCCCAATTTCGGTAATGCCAGCGGCAACAATGGACTCAATACCATACCAGAGGATGGGCTTATTGGCGACGGGAACTAGCTGTTTTGCGCCAGTGTAGGTTAAAGGACGCAATCTTGTTCCTTTACCACCAGACAGAATAATTGCTTTCATTTTTTTGGGGTTGGCTTGGTTGGGTTGAGAATATTTGTGCAAAGAAGGTGTATTTTGATTGTTGTCAGGGGGGTTAATGTTCGCGGGGTTAGACAACGGCATTTAGACTCTTGCATTTAGACTCTACTAAACAGTTTTTAGTAGCTGCTTCTGATTCTGGTTCAGTGATTGCCATTCGGTCAGCATTTTTCGCAAGGAGTCTCGCCAGTATGGGGGATATGTTCCTGTAGCCGCGCTAATCTTGGCTTTGGATAACACGGAATAGGCTGGTCGTGCGGTGGGAGTAGGAAACTCAGCTGTGGTGATGGGTAACACCCGTTCGATTTTTAAGGGAAAACCAAGTTCTCTTGCTTCGGCAAAAGTAGCAACGGCGAGGTCATACCAGCTTGCTACGCCACTGTTGGTATAGTGATAAATTCCCTGTATATTCTCATCAATCATTGAGCGAGAGATTAGCTGAGTAATAGCAAAAGCAATATCGTAAGACCAGGAAGGACTACCAACCTGATCAGCAACTACTTTTAATTCTGGTCGCTCTGCACCCAAGCTCAGCATGGTTTTGACGAAGTTACCGTGACCTCTCGCGCCGTATACCCAAGCTGTACGGAGAATTAAATGGCGATCGCAATTTTCCTGGATGCCAATTTCCCCTAATAGTTTGGAATGACCATAAACTCCTAGAGGATCGGTAGCGTCGCTTTCTAAGTAAGGAGTGTGGTTTTGACCATTGAATACATAGTCAGTTGATATGTGCAGTAGCTTTGCACCTATCTCTTGAGCAGCGAGCGCCATTTCTGTCGGTGCAGTAGCGTTGATCGCCATCGCTAGATCAATTTCGCTTTCCGACTTGTCTACCGCAGTGTAGGCAGCAGCATTAACAATTATATCTGGCTTAATTTCTTGAATGCGCTCTCTAATTTGTGCCATCTGGGTCAGATCGATGGACTGACGATCAGCCTTAACTACTTCTCCCACACTAGGCAGAGTTTGCTGTAGTTCTTGTCCAACCTGTCCTGTAATGCCAATTAGTAAGATTTTAGTCATGCAAACACCTCCGCTTTTTCCAGAGGTACGCCAGCACGATCTTTTGAGGATAATACTGGTTCTCCCTCAATTTTCCAGTCAATATTTAAGGCAGGGTCGTTCCAGAGAATCGAGCGTTCGTATTCTGGAGCGTAATAATCTGTTGTCTTATATAAAAAGTCTGCTGTCTCCGAGAGGACGACAAACCCGTGAGCAAAACCAGGTGGAACCCAAAATTGTCGATGCTCAATACTATCTAAAATACATCCCGTCCACTGTCCAAAAGTAGGGGAACTTTTACGAATATCTAGTGCCACATCATAGACTTTGCCTGAAGTTACTCGCACGAGTTTCCCCTGAGTATTTTTGATCTGATAATGCAGCCCGCGCAAAACATTTTGAGCCGAACGAGAATGATTGTCTTGGACAAAATTAGCCGTTACCCCCGTCTTGGCTTTAAAGTTTTTTTCATTAAAGCTTTCTAGAAAAAAACCCCGCTCATCACCGAAGACTTTTGGTTCAATAATTAAGACATCGGGAATTTTGGTTTGAATAACTTCCATGAAGTTTTTTGCTATATAGTTATTTTTGCTAGAATCTCGATAACTTGCTCTCAAAAAGTCAGTAAGTTTGGCTAATTACACACCGTAAATACGCACAAACCGCCCAAACATAACCTCAATTTTGGCAAATTTCCTCGGTGAAACTACTTAATATTTATCTGTATTTTTACTATTAGGTTACTTGTTAGAAACTGCTGACTTATTGATTGTCAATCTTGATTTATAGTTTGCTTGTGATACTTGATACAATTAAACTAAAATGTATCTCGCTTTGTAAGCTTTTATTTTAGGCTAAACGCCAATAATATACCCAATTTGCCGTAAAAAAGCCGATAGTTTAAAGGGATTGATTGTTTTTGAAATAGCATTCATACAGAAAACAGCAATCTTGATTTTACCAGCAACATAATTTCCTTAGTCCGTAGTTTTTAATCCCCAACGGTGCGCATTCCCTTGCGCCTTACGGCGGCGCGGGGTCGCACCGCAATCCCCAGACCCTTATGGGTCGCGGTACATGCGTGCATATGCGAAGCGGTATCCTTTAGGAAGCCCTTTGTGCGCAGAAGTATCCTTTAGGACGAACAGTTATCTTCTGAACTATGGGATTGACACTAAACACAGCTTAATTTGTAGGTCACGATCTGGAAAGGCTTGATTATGTTAGTTTTCTTTGGGGCAGTTTTTTCTGTGACGAGGCAATCTAGAGTCAGCCCTAAATCTAAATCGAGGTCGCTATTAAGAGCGATTTCTGCTGCCAATCCAGATGATTCATAGCAGCGCATGATTAGCTGATCTTTCGATAGTTGCAGTGCCGTTAAAATTAAATTATGGGCAGATAAATTTAATAGTTTGCCTGTCGTTGCTAGTTGTGGCGCTGGTACTTGTTTAGTGTCTGGCGATCGCTGCTGCGACTCCTGATTTAGCACTACTGTCTGCAAGGGGGTATTGAGTTCATAGCCTTTTTGGACTGTATTTGCTGCTTGCCAACTAGATGGATGAGGATAAATGCTGTAGGTGAAATGATGAATACCGCGATCGCTCTGGGGATCGGGCCATGTAGCAGCCCTTAACAGGGTTAGTCTTAGTTGATCTGGTTGGGCATCGTATCCATACTTGCAGTTGTTGAGAAGGCTAACACCATAGTTTGCCTCATTATCGGTTAAATCTGCCCAATTTAGTGCAGAAACTTCCCACTGGGCTTTTTGTGCTGCTGTCTGCGGCTTTGTAGTGCGTTTGATTGCACCACAGGGGATTTCATAGGTGGCGTAGTCGCTATGAATATCAAGAGGAAACGCCGCCTTCACCATTACATGGGTTTCCTGCCAATCTACCTGGTTTTTGATTGTTAGCAACCGTGAGTTTTCGGCAAGAATATAGTCTTGCGTAAACTGGGAATTGTTAAACTGTTTGACAACCCGAATTACCTGTTTTACTGCACTATCTTCTAGCCACTGAATTGATTGTAGTTGAGCATCAGCTAATTGCTTCTGGACATATTCTGGATCAATATTCCAAGCATCCCAATACTGTCCTTGGTCAGTAAAAAACTCTAGTTTATTGCCAGGCGATCGCAATATTTCTCGACTATTTTGATGATCAAAAATACTGTCTAAATCTCCAGTTTGAGCATTAACAACTACTTTTAAATAGCTATTTTCTAACTGATAATTATTTCGCTGATCAGGTTTCAAACCTGCATTTTTTTCCCAGTTTCGACTTTGACTCAACCAATATAAGCTGTAGCCTACACCGGGAATATTTGCCGCCATAAAGCTTAGTTCGTTGCCATTACTATGAACAGGAATTTTTTCTCCCTCCTCGTTCCAGACGGCAAAAACCTGCTCGTCACTAAATCTTTGATCTGCTATGGTTACAACTTGCGATCGCTCCCAGTTCAAAGAGTTAAACACCACTACTGGTAAAGCACCTGCTTGAGGCGGATTAGGTAATTTAATACTACTGGCAATAGTACTTAAAGCATGGTTGAGTAAGCTTTCACCAATGGCGATCGCCTTTTGCCAATCACGATTTGCCTCCGTAAACACTTCGGGGATAGATGTTCCTGGCAGGATGTCATGAAACTGATTAAATAAAACCTGCTTCCAGGCAATTTCGATTAACTGTTGAGGATTCCCTTGACAAACATCTGCTTTTCGTAATATTGTACTCATATTGGAAAATAGTGGTTGTATATCGAACCTGTCCCCACAAAGCAAGGTTGCGAAAGTTGACCATAACTCCGCCTCATAAAGCAATCTTTCACAACGGCGGTTATACCATTTCTGATCGGCGTGAATTGTATAGCAGCCACGGTGTAGCTCTAGATAAAGCTCATCTTTCCACACAGGAAACTCTTCTTTAATCTTCTCCCCTAACTCTGCGCCTTGGCGTCTGGGCATGCTAATTTCCTGCAAATAATCCTTAGCCGTAGTAAACCCAATTTGCGGAAAAAACGGCGATCGTTCCCACTTAGCCGCCACTTCCAACATATCCCTAGAAGGCCCTCCACCATGATCTCCCACTCCTGGTAGCCAGAAAATCTCCCGTAAACCAGTCTGTACTTCCCAATCAATACCGTAATCCACCATAGTCAGGGGATTAGTATCCATTACCCCCGTCACGTTAGGAGGAGACATCAGAGTTAACAATCTTGTTCCGTCAGGAGATTCCCACCAAAAACAGCCATGGGGAAACTTCGTTGTATCGTTCCAGTGCAGCTTACCCGTTACAAAATGCTCAATGCCACATTGCTGCATAATCTGGGGTAATTGCCAGGTAAAGCCAAAACTATCGGGTAGCCAAGCAACAGTAGCAATAGCGCCAAACTTCTCTTGATAATATGCCTGTCCGTAAATCAACTGTCGAATCAAAGACTCACCACAGACCAAATTAGTTTCGGGTTCAATCCACATTCCCCCCAATACTTCCCATTTATGCCCCTTAACCTTATTTTGAATCGACCTAAATAACTCAGGGCGATGTTGTTCCAGCCATTCATATAGCGCAGGGCTTGTATGACCAAAAGTTAAAGCGGGAAAATCCTGCTGTAGATTCAAAACCGATTTAAAAGTACGTTCAGCAACCTCATAAGTCTCATCGGTAGTCCATAGCCAAGCCATATCCAAATGAGCATGACCGAGTAAGTTAAAGCGACGCTGTTTAATATCTGCGGCGAGGGGTAACAATTGCGATCGCAATTTGATCAGATCATCTATAAACTTGTCAGCCTGTTCGACATTATCGCTACTGAACTTATCTAGTGCTGCTGCCAATACCTCCAAACCTGCGGGATTAAACTGAGACAGATAGCGACACAACACCGTCAGTTCATCCGCCACCATACCAGGATCGATCTGAGAATCAACCTGTTCATAAATCAAATGCGATCGCATTAATGCCCCAATATCATGACCAGGACTTACTAAACGGATCAAAACCAAATATTCATTTCCAGGTTGAGCATTATCCGTAATCAATACCCGCGCCGAAGAATCAAACAAATCCCCCTGCTGTACCAACTCACCGTTAATAAATATTTGAGCATCAGCCGCCCACCAGGTCAAAACGAGGCGTAAACTTAACCCTGCTAGAGGATATCCCTGTAGCGTTGGCGGAATTACAAATTGCTGTGCCAGATACTTAATCTGCTTACCTTGAGGAAAAACAATATAGTTGTTCTTATTTAACGTTGCAGTAGGACAAGATTTAAAATCGGCTGTCGAACTTGCTCCCAAATCCCGCCAGCTAGCGTGGGTTTCCAGTCTAACCAACTGACGTAAACTAGCGATCGCATTTTCAATAATGACTAAAGAATGGTCAGACACAGCATTCATAGTAAAGACACCCGTGCATTATATGTCTTCTAGTTGTTGGTTGTTGGTTGTTAGTTGTTAGTTGTTAGTGAAAAGTTAAGATACCTGTGCATTATATATCTCCTGTAAATTATTGATTCGGGAAAAAGCGATCGTCTGAACGCTAATCAAGCAGTACAATATAATTTTTGCTCATCCTTTAAAA
>JBCCNG010000240.1:0-6678 GCA_039025955.1 Cyanobacteria bacterium P01_C01_bin.72
GTTGAGGGAACAAGCCATCCATCATCGGATTTCCCAGATCATAAGCAGGAATAGACCACTGCTGTAAAACTTCTGTGGTTAAACTGTCTCGCGGAAAAACTCCTCGACAGCGATCGCAACTCATTAGCCAGCGTTCCCATGGTAGGTAGACAGAATTGAACTTTCTTTCTTGCCAAGATGTTTGTGGCAGCCAACCCGATTCGTCCCGCAGATAATATTCTGATTTAGCAGTACCGACAAAGGCATAATCTGTATCACTAAGCCAAGCATAAAGTAACGGCACAATATCTCCCACCGCTAAAATCTTGCTGCCTGTCTTACCCCACTGGCGCACAATCCTGATTTGTTCTAGAGTCAAGCCGAGCAATCCGCCGCGAATATCTTGCCAAAGGGGAGATCCCCCTTGGTAAATAAAGCCCCCAGAAGGCATTTGCTGTACCCTACTTGCTAAAGGAATGTGGAGCTTTTGGTAGGCATAGCCCCGTCCCACAATTGGCAGAGCCGTTATTTCTAATTTTGGAAAATTCTGTAGCAGTCGTTCTATAATACGGATGGCGATGATGTCTTCTCCATGACCATTGCTTAGAACTAGCAGTTTCATTCGATTTTAACCAGATAAACTGGCTCTACTGTAAACAGTTTAATGATATTTTTGATTATTGCCGTTAATTTATCAATTACCCTGCTCAATATTTACATAGCAGTCAAGATCTGGCAATTGAGGATTATTATTGCTCGTATTGCTTCTATTTTGCTCAATTACGAAAGTTATTTTCGTGTTTTGCTCGAAGCAGCCCCACAGGTCATTTACCAGGGTCAATATGGTGTTGTGAAGGCTCATCAACGATATGAAACGTTACTGCTGCAAACAGCAAAAATTCGACAGTTGTTTTGGCTCTTCAATCAGAGCTATCGAATTTGGAGCAAACTTTGAGACGATTTAAACCCGCTTAACAGGGTCACAATTATTCCAAAATTCTCTGTTTTGCTCTTAATTCTGATTATTGTTTCGTCGTCTTCTCATTTAACTCAACTACTTGAGGCGCTAAATGTTTTTACCTCAATGAATTTAAACTGATACTAAACGAGATTCTGCCGTATCTTTAATTAGACTCATTTTGTTGTGAAGATAGTGATTTAAATATACTCTTTCTTGCTCACCTAAAGCCTTTTGCTCGTCTAAACGCTGTAACAATCCTTGAATTAGATCCGATTCATTAGCTTCCAATAGCTCCCAAGCGTTTGTTGTTTCAATCAGATTCCAGGTTTGGCGTAATAAAGTTATATTCAATTTACTTCACCTATATAGCGATGGGTTTAATCTACCTAGCTGAAGAATTTCTCTGCGCTAGTCATTTAAATACTAGTCTAGTTAAACCAAATCTAAAGAAAATATTGATATATAAGCCAAATATTCATACAAAGCTTAATATATGTCTTTTATTGTTTACTATATTGACAGCAAAGGCTGATGTACTTACTTAATCTCAGGATGTTGGGTAGCGTTACACGCATCCCCAAAACAGTTGATTTTGGCGATTAGCTGATAGAGACGACCCTGATGCTTTTGATTGAAATAAAAGCACAAACGAGGTAGGGCAATGGTTTCCAGTTCTTGCTGCTCTTCTGGCAGAGCCGTGCTTTTGTCGATTCTACCATGATGTAAAATATCACTAAATTCTTGGTTAAGTTCGGCAACTGCTTGGTCGGATAGTTCTAGCTTGAGGCGTATGACCAACAGCTTGCCCACATAGCGACTGGAATGATACACCCGATAAAAGTCTTTGATAGTTTGACAGGCTACTTCCAGGCTATCGGTAATAGTATACATGCTAGGATCTTCAGGGCTAATTAACCCCTTTGCCTTTAACTGGTTACATATATAATCATGCCAAGAATACCAATAGTCTCCACCTGGTTTATCTATTAGCACCAGAGGCACAGGACCATATTTGCCGGTCTGACAAAGAGTAAGAGTTTCAAAAGCTTCATCCTGAGTACCAAATCCGCCAGGAAAGAGAGCGATCGCATCACTTTCTTTTAAGAAAAATAGCTTGCGCGTGAAAAAATACTTGAAGTCGATTAGTTTATCATCACCTTCGATGGTTGTATTTGCTCCCTGTTCAAAAGGAAGTCGAATATTCAAGCCAAAAGAGTTCTCTTTCCCCGCTCCCTCATTTCCTGCCTGCATGATGCCTCCTCCAGCTCCAGTAATCACCATAAACCCAGCTTTAGTCATATAGCGGGCAAAGTTAACCGCTACCTGATATTCTGGCTCTTCTGGTGCAGTACGGGCAGAGCCAAAAATAGCAATCTTACGAGTATGCTGATAGGGGGCAAACTTTTTAAATCCCTGTTCGAGATCCTCTAAAGAAGCGGTCAAAATTTTCCAGTCGAGACGCTCTGTATCCGACTCAGCAATTCTGAAGAGTACCCGTAAAGCTCTTTGGATCAGTTTTTCTTGAGGATGAGATGATAGATCTGCAAGTAGTTTTTGTAGCTGCTCGTCTAAAGTGTCGCTGTTACTGGCAGGTGAGTTCATGATTACCGCAGAAAGGAAGAGCTATATTCTCTATTGTTATTGTAGCTATAGATACATTTTTATACCGCCAGTTATACAAAATAAAAAATAAGCTCCAGCCAGATAGTTAAAAAACCTGCTGAAGCCTTACTTACTCAAAACTGAGAGTATCGAATTTAAAGGTATTTTTCGATGGTAGTTGCTAAGGTGGTCTTGGGTACTGCTCCCACTACCATATCCACTCGCTGACCATCTTTGAAGATCATTAGGGTAGGAATACTGCGAATGCCATATTGGCTGGCAATCTGGGGGTTTTCGTCTGTATTCAATTTGACAACTTTAATCTGTCCGTCGTACTGTTCGGCAATTTCATCGACTACAGGGGCAACCATACGGCATGGTCCACACCAAGGAGCCCAAAAATCTACTAATACTGGTACAGAGCTTTCTAAGACCTGTTCTGGAAAGCTAGCATCTGTTACTGGCGCGGCTGATGATGACATACTTAGTTAAGTCCTTATTATCATAAATCCTTTTCAATAATATAGGATTCTACCACGGTCAATGATTAACAGGATCTAAAGCAATTAGACTTTACATCTTGAGGAATAATTCCTTGGAGTGATTGGCTTTGGCTTACTATTTTAATGTGCTTAACAGTTCTGACAAAGATCGCGATCTAAGTAATTTTAACAACAAAGATCAAATAAAAAATCAAGTAGTAGGAAACCGCCCGATAAATTTCCGAGCGGAGTGTGGTGTGAGGAGTGAACGGAAACTTTTGTCTCCGCACCCTTCCATTCTAAAATAGAACTTTAAAATTGCCAGAATTTTCTAATTATCTGTAGCTGAATTTTAAGTTTTATGGAGTCAAAGTTTAAGTTTTGTTTATATGTGTTGCGGTTCAGCTACACAAGTTTTCAAAAGTGACAACAAAGTACTAACTTAGCTTGCCCACATATGCAAAACCCAGCCGATCACAATACCGAGAAAGACAAAGCGGATCACCTGCCAAAAAATGTCGGGGAGCAGAACGCTTTCTAGGTTTAACTCCAGACTTTCTAGTTCTTGTTGCAAGCTCCGTAACTCAGTTTTCAGGGGTTGGGGAAAAGACTGCTGCTGCTGTTTTAATTCTTGTTGACGCTCTTTAATTTGCGATCGCTTTTGCCAATCTTGTTTGACCTGAGCATGACGAGACTGTAGTTGAGTCAAAGATTGTTCTACGTCAATCAAAATCTGTTCTAATTCGTTTTCTTGTTGCTGATCAGATTTGGAGGATGACATCGTTAAAATTAACTATAAGTAACCATAAGCAATTTAGATCGACACGATATTAACCTATGTTTGATATAACGCCCCTCTCCAGTAAAAAAGTAGCTGACGAATTGACCGATTTGGAACTAGCTCAAGCTCTAGCTGAACGCAGCGTCATCCCCCACCAAGATTGGCATCGTCTCAAAGGCAATCGTCCCGCCCAGGCAAAGCAGCAGCTAACTTCCGCCTTGGTTTTCTTACTTAAAGACCAACCTCAAGAGGCATTGCAGCATCTTAATCAAGCAGCAGGATGGCTCAACGGCTCTTTGGCTTCACCTCCTTGCCCCGATGCTCAAAAGCGCCGGCAGAATAAAAACAAACATAAATAAAAACAAAATATAAAAGCTAAATAATTAATAGCTAAACAATTAAACTACATAGATATGAAACAATAGCGGATGTCTTTGAGAAACCATGGCAGGACATAGTAAATGGGCAAATATTAAGCGTCAAAAAGCTAGAGTTGATGCCAAAAAAGGTAAGACTTTTACTCAACTATCGAGGGCAATCATTGTCGCGGCTCGCAATGGCGGCGCTGATCCTAATGGCAATTTTCAACTACGGACGGCGATTGATAAAGCCAAAGCAGCGGGGGTTTCTAACGACAGTATAGAGAGATCGCTGGCTAAGGGAGCAGGAACTTATCAAGACGATGGGGCAATTCTCGAAGAGATTCGTTATGAAGGCTATGGTGCGGGGGGAGTAGCGGTTATGATCGAAGCCCTAACTGACAACCGTAATCGTACTGTTGCCTATCTCCGCTCTGCTTTTACTAAAAATGGGGGCAATCTGGGGGAAACTGGCTGTGTGAGCTGGATGTTTGAGCAAAAGGGGGTTGTTACCGTCACTACTGTTGATGAGGAAAAATTGCTGGAGGCTTCTCTTGAAGCGGAAGCAGATAGTTATGAAATGTATGACCAGGAATCCAGTGCAGAAGTACTAACTGAGGTGGCTAATCTGGAAAATCTTAATCAAGTGCTACAAGAACATGGTTTTGCCGTTAGCGAAGTTGAGCTACGTTGGATACCCAACAATACGATTGAGGTAACAGATTTAGAACAAGGGCAATCGCTGATCAAATTGCTTGATACTCTCGAATCACTAGATGATGTACAGAATGTGACGGCTAATTTTGAGATGAGTGAGGAGTTGGCTGTAGCCAGTAGTTGAAGGAGTAATGAGTAAGAATTAGGGATTAAGAAGTAAGAAGTCAGAAGTAAGAAGTCAGAAGTAAAACAAAGAAATGATTGAACTCCATGCTCACACAACATATTCAGACGGGATTTTGACTCCTCAAAAACTTGTAGCCAGAGCCGCAAATAATGGTGTTAAAGCCTTGGCGATTACTGATCATGATACTCTGCACGGTTGGGATGAGGCGATCGCGGCGGCAAAGGGATATGATTTGGAAATTGTGCCTGGAGTTGAATTGAGTACTGTCCATAACGGGCGATCGCTTCATATACTGGGCTACTATCCTCGGCGAGAATTACTGGCAGCGCCTCTAGCAGAGCGTTTAGCAGGTAGAAAGCGTCGAGCAAAGCAAATGGTAGAAAACTTAGCCGCAATGGGTTATCCCTTAGAATTGAACGGTTTAGACGGCAATATGGCTCTAGGTCGTCCTCATATTGCTAGTGCCATGGTGCGTGCAGGTTATGTCAGTTCAAATCAGGAGGCATTTGAGCGATTTTTGGGTGAGGATCAGCCAGCCTATGTTCATTATGAAAAGTTTTCTATTCAAGAAGGAATTGGTTTGATCCGCGACTGTGGCGGGATTCCTGTCTGGGCGCATCCCTATCTATTTCGTGGCGGTAAAGTGGAAGATGTTTTACCAGAGTTACTTGCTGCTGGATTAATGGGGCTGGAAGTGTATCATCCCCATCACGGCAATAATAGAGTTAGGCGTCTTCGAGAACTCTGCCAAGAGCATGATCTATTGATGACAGGGGGAACAGACTACCACGGTTTCGATCTAGAACATCCTGAAAATGAGCGTTGGCAGCTTAACCAGTTGAATTTGCCTCTGAGTCTATTGGAGTCTTTGAAAGCAAAGGTTTTGTGAGTAAGAAGTAAGAAGTAAAAGGATTATTGTGGCTTGATTGCTAGAGATTTTGCTGTCTGATTGCCTCTAAGGTACTATTTACCCATTTATGGTCGAAGATAGCTGCATAAATACGATTGGCGATCTGGAGCATGTCCGCTTGTTTAATGATTAATCCCGATAGTAGAAGTTCACTTTGTTCGAGGCTATTGTCATTTGCTATTTGCCCCTGCTCTAAAATAGATTGGTACTGTTGCAGCACAGGAATTGTCTGTTGCTTGAGGCTTAACAGGCGATCGCGAATTGTCCGCAGATGTTCTGGTTCGTCTTGAGTTTCCCAATTATTGATGATCTGAGTTTGGACTAAATTCTCGATCCATCCTGATTCGCCGTTGATAGGAATTGGGGTCTTGGCATCACGAATCAGCAAACAGATTTTTTGGCTTAGAAAAGGCTGTCCCCCCGTCCAGCTTAATACTTCCTTTAGCACTATCTGGGGACTACTTACCTGATCGGCTAATCCTCGCAATAACGGCTGTGCCTCATGCTTCTTGAAACCTTCTAGCTGAATTGCCTGACCGATATTAAAAGGTGTACGATTTTTGTCTTGAATCAGTTGGGAAGGAGTTGCTACCCCCAACATGACAAAGGTTAGACGATTGAATTTGGGCTGGTCGGCTCGCCGATTATATAAAGTTCGCAGCAGGATTAAAAAATCATCGGTATCAAAGCTGAGGCTCAAAATACTGTCTAACTCATCGATAAAAATGATCGTCGGTTCGGCAACTTTCTCTAAGAAAAC
>JBCCNG010000241.1:0-6675 GCA_039025955.1 Cyanobacteria bacterium P01_C01_bin.72
CAGTTTTGTAAGAACGCTTGAACTATGTAGCTAATTTGCCGACAGTAACCCTTGCTTATCCTGACTATAGTTCATTTGTATCGACATATTTGACATGCTCCCGATCGCTTTTATTTTTTTAGTTGAGCAAAAAGATAAAAGTTATCCCAATTAATTTGCTTGAGTATATTTTTAACACTGCATTATATTCTTCAATTTCATACTAGCAATTTCAGTGCTATTGCCCAGTCTAAAAGAGGACTTATGTAATTTCTCAGAGGACGTTCAGATTAAGCCTAGGTCAAATTGAAGACGACTAATTTGGTATTAATCGAAGTTTTACTAGCATGGGAAATTGAAGCGACATATGGCAATTACTCAACTAACTAATAACGGTAACTCCCAATCACCCGATATTTTTGGCAACGAGATCGTTTGGGTTGTAAATGGACGAGATTTAGTTTTGTTCAATGGTAACAGCAGTATCCTTGTTCCTGGAACAGGAGAAAATTACATAGCTAATCCTCAAATCTCAGGAGAAGGTATTCTTTGGAACAGCTATATCAATAAGTGGCAGATTTTATATCATGATAGTAATGGAACTGTTCAGTTAACAGATCAATCCTATGTGTATGATGAGAAACTGGTAGGAAATCAAATTGTGTGGCGTAGCGCCCCTTCATTCAGCCCTGGAGGAGAGCTATTTGAAGTGTATACCTATGAAGCTAGCAATCAAGTAACCCAGCAGTTGACTGATAATGATGTCGGTGAAAACTCCGTTGATACTTCTGGTCAAAATGTAGTCTGGAAGGGAACTGGCAATAGTATTTATATCTACGATGGTGTAGATACAACAACACTTACTGAGAACGGAGTTAATCCTTTTATCTCAGGCAATCAGGTAGTTTGGGAGTCCTACAGTGGAGAAAAAAAAGACCAAATTAATCTCTATGATGGCAATTCCACTATCCAAATTGCTAATGATGATTCAGTTTGGCTTCAAGGTTTCTTTGATGGCAACGTAGTCTGGAGTCAATGGGATGGCAATGACTATGAACTGTTTCGCTATGATGGCAGTACAACGTTACAAATTACTGATAACGATTTCAATGACCGACTAAATCCCAACAGCACCGCAAATTCAAGTGCTGCTGTTGACTCAACTGCGGTGGATGGTTCTGGAGATAATCTGGTTTGGAGCAGCTATATTGGGGATAACTGGGAAGTTTTTTACTACGATGGGACGGAAACAATTCAGTTAACGGATAATAATGTTGACGATCTCAATCCTAAGATTTCGGGCAATAAGGTAGTTTGGAATACTGATGGTGACAGTTCTGATATTTTTCTCTATGATCCAGATGTAAATGCTTATACAGCAGCTTTAACTGAAGATTTTGAGTCCGATCTTGCTAATAGTCAGTGGAAAAAACTCAAAAATGCGATCGCCAATTCTAATTTTTTAGGTAGCGGTAATTCGCTTTTCTTTTCTGGAGGACAGTCTGGAGGTGGTGCTAGATTTGCTACTAGTGAGGCTCTGGATTTAACTGAAGCAGAATTTATCTTTTTTGATCTGATTTTTGGTAATAGCGAGAACGGTGGCGAAAATGCCGATCCTGGTGAGGATGTCGTTTTAGAGTATTCCCTAGATAATGGTTTTAAATGGTCAGCGATCGCTACATATGATACGGAGTCATATACTTCCTGGTCAACTATCATCGAAACTATTCCCGATGTAGCTCAAACCCCTGCTACTAATTTGCGTTGGCGACAGATTGATCAAAGCGGTTCAGATTTTGATAACTGGGGTTTAGATAATATTAACGTCTCGGCAGAACTACCCAATTTTGCTCCCGACGGTATGGACGGAACTTTTGAACTAGAAGAAAATAGTCTTGACCATACTTTAGTTGGCATGGTTAGCGTCAATGATCCTAATTCAGAGCAGTCTTTTACTTACAGCATTGAGTCAGGAAATGATGCTGGCGCTTTTGCCCTCAATGACAGTGGCGAGTTGACGGTTGCCGATAGTGCACCCCTGGATTACGAAGCAATACCCAGTTTTGAGTTAGCAATTGAAGTTAGGGATAATGGTATGCCCAGTCTGAGTGATACCTTCCTCATTACTGTTGATCTCATTGATGTTTATGAAGGTGCTGTTTTGAATTCCCTGATAGAAGACTTTCAGCCAGATATTAACGCTCATCAATGGAATAGTGTTGGCAGCAGCATGGTCAACGATAAATTTACTGGTGATGGTCAGTCCCTATTCTTTACTGGCGGGAAAGGTAACGATGATTCTCGTCATCTAACCACCACAGGAATTAATGTTGTTAACGGTGGCGAAATATCTTTTGATTTAATTTTTGGCGATAGCAAAAACGGTAGCGAAAATGCCGATGCGGGAGAAGACGTAGCTTTGGAATTTTCTACTGATAATGGTCGTAACTGGCAAGAAATCGCGATCTACGACACTGAAGCATATACAAGCTGGACTGGCATCAGCGAAACTATCCCTACTGCGGCTCAAACGGATCAGACTCTATTCCGCTGGTCACAAATACAGCATAGTGGCTTTCGTTTCGATCATTGGGGTTTGGACAATATAGTTATACAAGATTACTAATCAGGGCTGGCTGAAAAACTCTAAAAGAGATGTAATTATTAATTGCTCATAATTCATTGTTCATTGCTAATTAGCTTACGGGGAAGATCGTTAAAGAAAGAGCGATCGCCATTTTCTTTCTCAAGGATAGTTGCTAAAATGTGATCGCCTTCGGGCAAAAACTCTGGATACTTGTATTTACGCACATCTACCTGGGGTTGATTGAGAATTTTACGTAAATGGGTTTGCTGCTGTTGGATAGTTGAGCCTTGATTGAGCACATCTTTCGCTTGCTCACCGCGATTATTCGTCATCGTCAAAGATGCGCCGCTACTAACTAAAAGCTCCGCTATTTCTTGACGAGCATTGCCGACTGCATACATCAAGGCTGTTTTGCCATTTGGTGCTTGAGCATCAATTGATGCGCCACTGTCTAGTAGATAGAGAATGATTTGTAACTTGTGTGCCATGGGTCGGGCATCCTGAATACCGAGGATAACGCTCTCAATCAAAGGAGTATAACCTTTGGCATTTTTAAGATTAGGATCTGCGCCATGGAGAAGCAGCAGCTTGACGGTTTCTGGCAAACACCAAAGAATAGCAATTTCTAAAACAGTCCGCCCCAAACTGTCACGCACATTAGGATCTGCTCCATATTTGAGCAGTAAACGCAGACACTTTAATTTTGCCGTAATTCGATAGCTTTCTTTCGGGCGATCGCAAATTTTCTGACAAGGCAAGGTATACCATTGTTTCTCAAATGCCAAAAAGAGCAGCGGTTCAAGATTTTTGCCTACGATTTCCAGACTAGGATCAACACCCTGGTTCAAAAGCTTTTTGACAGTAACTAAATCGTTCTCTGCTACTGCCTCTGCTAGACTTTGTAGCTGTTTTTGCCCTAGATTACGATGCTTATCAATCGCATGATAAATTACCCAACTCACAAGTTATTTAATCCTTAAGCTAGATCTAGAGTATTTTAAAAGATTGAGGGGAATACAAGAGCGATCGCGCAGCAATTATTTACGAGCCTTCTTAACCAGCTTTAAGATAAATTTCTAATTTATTTACTAACCCTTACGCAGTACCTATAAAAGGCTTGATTTGTCAAATTAACCAGGCTTTTCTGTTACCTTTTGAAACATAACAGTTTGTTAAAAAAATCAGTTATGAAGCGAACTTATTGTCAATAAGAAAATATCGTGACGAAAATATAGGAGTTTTAGCGATTGAAAATATTTTTGGCACTGTAGTCCCTAAAGCCACATTGATCATAGCTCGAAACCGTTATATTTACGTTGTTTTTCCTAACTTATTTCTCTTTATTAAGTACAGTAAAGTATACAAATTACTAAACTTTTTCTAGTTGGCTAGAACGACTGCTTATAGTAGACGTAATAAGTGTGAATTTGAATTTGAAAGAGAGAATTAAACCCTCTGTCCTCTGTCTTCATACAAGTTTTAAGTCTTCAATGAAAACAAGATTTAGTATTGCACCTCTTGTATAAATCAGGCGAACGCCAGTCTAATATAAGCCCAGTTCTGGAACTCTATCTAGTTAAAGCATCTAGAGAAAATGGTTTACATCAGGACAGTATGATCAAGTGTTAACAAATTCGAGCGATCGCCAAATCTCGTCTATCGCGCAAATGGGGCAGTTTGAGAAAAGCGGATTTAGCCAAAGTAGAAACTGCTCTAAAGATAGCTCTGTTTTTGAACTAAACGACACCTTGTTCTAACTGACAGTCACTCATAAGAGAAAGAATATAATTGCTAATCATCGTGAATTAATCGATCCTCTTTCTCATCTAGATAAAAGCGGTAAAACAGCGGTTCGTTTTTAAAATTATGTTCGTCTAAGATATGGTGAATAATATTTTTTTCGATCATCAACTGTCCAATCGCCACGGCTTCAGCGAGAGTAGCTTTTTCATACTGGATTAACCAGGCGACTGCTTCTGAACCCAAAAAAACTTGATTATAGGTTTTAAAACCGTAACGGCGATCGCTAATTTCTACTCCATGTTCCCCGCGCATTGCTGCTATTAAGGCATCCCAATCGTATTCTTCGCGAACAGTTGGTTCTTCTAAATCTGCCGCTTGGCGATCGCCTGAATCTATTTTCGTCTGAGGATAATAAAGCTGGGGCTGCTGATTAGAAGCATAAGTCTGAGCCAGGTTTGCTACTAGCTCATCGAGTTGAGGAATATTAAAATTGAGATCTCGTTGGGGAAAGGGAATTTTGATCCCATACTTACGGAAATTGAGATCAATATGCTTTTGTAAATGATTCCTCACTTTCGGTTCTTTAAAGGGATCTTTGATAAAGACTACCACCCGAAAGAGCAACGAGCGATCGCCAAAATTGCGAAATTTGGCTTTTGGTGGCGGGTGTTTGAGGATGTCTGGGTGATATACCTGAGCCGCTGCTAGCAATGCTTTATAGACTAAATCGCGGTCAGAATCATAGGCGACATCGACGTAAACTTTGACTCTGGTTAAGCCGCTACGATGCCAGTTTTTGACGGTTTCTTCAATAAAACGGGAGTTGGGGATGATCATCAGATGACGATCCACATGGGAAATTTCGGTAGTCCGCGCCCCAATATGCAGCACTAGCCCTCTATCTTCTCCTACTTCTACTAGCTCACCAATTTTAATCGGGCGAGTCAAGGTCAAGATTATGCCGCAGACGAAATCTTTGACTATGTTTTGTAGTCCAAAGCCAATCCCTACCCCCAAAGCACTGATCACAATAGTTAGAGAACGAAAATCAATACCTCCAGCATTGAAAATCAGCAATACACCCAACAACAGTAATCCATAACGAGTTAAGAAAGTAATCGAACTTTGTACCGTACTTTCAAATCCCGTTAGGGGCAGGATATTTAATTTCAATACTTGCGAAAACCATCTGACAAAAATCCACCACCCAAGAGCAATAAAAATCAAAATAATAATACGTCGTAGAGAGATTGCCATCTCTCCCCCAAAATCAAAGATTTCGGTGTTAAAAGTATCCCCGATGGACTGCCACAGTCTGTATTGCCAGGTTCTCGTCTGGGGGAATAAATAAGTGCAGTAACAGATAAAGACGAGCCAAATTATGGTTTGTAAGCTCAAAATAGCCAAGATAGCCCAAGAAATCCAGCGCTGGGGCGATTCCAAACGCTTGCGACTATAGTGGCGCTTCAGACAAAATAGAGCAAATTGAATTCCTACAGCTAAAGCAGAGGCGATCGCCATCATTTTGATCATCCAGCGTACACGAGCAGGCGATCGCTCTTCAATTGCCTGAATTAAAGCTGATTCTAGCTGCTCCTGCCAGATTTCAGCCTGTTCTTGAGCTATTAAGCCTGGGATTAAGTCATTTTCGCTCACGGTCAACAAATGGCGACCATTGACGCGAATTACCGTCCAGCCAGACTGTTGTGCCACAGTCAAATTTAAAGCTTGGGGAGAACGATCATATTGTTGGAGTTTACTTTGCAGCAGAGAGTTGATTTTTTCGGCTCGTTGCGTAGCAGAAAAATTACCAGAACTACCAATTTCAAATAGTTTTCGACCATCTAAAACAATATCTGCCTTGCGATCTAGAAAATCACTAGGAGACTTGATTTCTGCGGCGGCGGGGATGAGATACCAACAGAAACAAAAGCAACAGATAAGAGAAACAACGATAATTCTTGTGATTTTAGTCCGTTTTTTCCCAAATTCCCCAATGGCTCTCATTATGTTTCAACTCTTAAATTATCTCCAAGAGTTTGCTAACGGTCACAACATCATAGTCTATATAGTTTATCTGCAAGTTATTAGCCGCGCTCAATCTGTTACGTGAGATATGTATTTTGTACTCATCGAATTCACCTAATTTAGCAGCCATAGTTACGGGGAATTTCGATCATGAAAGTAGAACCTTTACCTAATTCACTGTCGATCAAAATTTTTCCTCCCATCATTGTCACCAAAGATTCAGAAATCGCCAAGCCTAAGCCTGTGCCTGAGTGCTGACGAGTAAAGCTTTGATCTCCCTGGCGGAAAGCCTGAAATATTTTGTTACGGTCTTCTGGCGCAATGCCGATGCCTGTATC
>JBCCNG010000242.1:0-6648 GCA_039025955.1 Cyanobacteria bacterium P01_C01_bin.72
CAACAGCGGTAAACGGGGCGATCAATTTGGTTGAGCCTGATGATAGAGTCTTGACTACGGGGTTCATTGCGCCTCATCTGAGTCAACGCTCGACGATTAAGCTGCTAGAAGGAAGATGGGATGTAGCCAGAATAGAAAGAAACAACTTAAACACCATTTTAATTGCCATGCACCATCTAAGCGCAGCCACTCCAGACTCTGAGGCGATCTCTACCAAGACTCTATTAGAAAATGCGCCTGAATTTAATTTGGTATATCATCGACAGGATGTTTTCTTGTTCAAAAAACAGTAAGGCATTCGTATCGGTGTTTGGAGGTATGGGTTAGTGACGATCAAGATCAATTCGACAGCTAATTATCGAGGATCTGGTCTGGCAAAATATCAGGTTCGTCCCCTAATTTGGATAATTGCCGTTGCCAGCTTAGTTTTATTTGTCTGTAGCAGTTTACGGCATGACTTATTCCAATCTACTGCTTTTGACCTAGGAATTTTTGACAACGCAGTTTATCTAATTAGCCAGGGAAAAGAGCCAATAGTAACTTTTCGTGGCTTACACATATTGGGGGATCATGGGGCGGGAATACTCTACCCTCTGGCATTGCTCTATGTTTTAATCCCTAATGTCCACTGGCTATTTGCCGTTCAAGCAGTATCTTTGGCTGCGGGAGCATTACCAGTTTGGTATCTAGCAATTCAAGCGAAATTGTCTCAAGCGCAGGCTTACGGCATAGCGATCGCTTATTTGCTCTATCCTGTTGTTTTCAACGCTAACCTATTTGATTTTCATCCCGAAGTAATTGCCGTACCGTTTATTTTCTTAACTGTATGGGCAGCTAGAGCGCACAAAATGGGCTGGTTTATCGTCGCGGTCGCCGTAGTTTTAAGCTCTAAAGCCGTATTAGCCTTGAGCGTTATTGCGATAGGTATCTGGTTAATTCTCAGTGAGAAAAGAACAATCTATGGCGTGATCGCTATCTTTCTGGGAACGGCTTGGTTTATCATCGCCACCCAGATAATCATTCCTCTCTTTAGCGGTGAAGAGGCGGCTGCAGTGGAAAGATACAGCTTTTTAGGAGATTCGGTGACAGAGATTGCTACCAATTTAATTTTCCAGCCTGGATTAGTTTTGGGTAATATTTTTACTTTAGCTAATCTAGAATACTTGGCACTATTGTTTTTACCTTGGCTATGGGGTATGTCGGTAAAACATCTCGCCCCTTTAATCGGTGCAATGCCATTGCTGTTACTCAACTTGCTGACGGACTATCCCCTGCAAAAAGACCTGATTCATCAATATTCTCTGCCAATTTTACCTTTTTTAGCTCTGAGTGCGATCGCCACTTTAGCAGCTTCTGATGGTTGGATTAGTAGTCGCAGAGCAATTGTCACTTGGTCGGTGATCACTTGGCTAGCTCTGGCTAAGTTTGGCTATTTTGGCAGCAAATATCTTGCCTCTATTGACACGAGGAACGCTACGAAGAATGCCATTTCTCGTATTCTGACTAAAGAAGCCGTGTTAGCTCCTGCCACGGTCGTACCTCATCTGACTCATCGTCCGATAGTAGAGGTGATCGATAATAGTAACCTTCAGCCAAATCTTGATCGATTTCAATATGTGATACTCAATACCCGTCACCTGGGTTTGAACGTTAATGTTAGTCTTGTGGACAATCTGCTGTGGCGTTTAAAACAAACTCCAAAATTTAGGCTGGACTTCCAAGCCGACGACGTATATTTATTTAGCAAAACTGACCCTCGCCCATGACAATTATTTTAACCAACGACGATGGCATTGATGCCCCTGGAATTCAAGCTTTACAGCAGGCTATTTCTGAATCAACGATAATTGTTGCCCCCAATAAACAGTATTCAGGCTGTGGACACCAGCTAACAACTCGTCGCGGCATCAAGCTAGAAAAGCGATCTCCTACAGAATATGCTCTAGAAGGAACTCCCGCTGACTGTACTCGTTTAGCAATTACCAAGATAGCCCCTAACACCAAGCTAGTTTTATCGGGCATTAATGCTGGAGGAAATTTGGGTACTGATGTTTATATCTCAGGGACAGTGGCTGCGGTAAGAGAAGCGGCAATTCACGGTGTTCCTGGGATTGCGATCTCCCACTGGATTAAACAACCCCTAAAGATTGATTGGTCTGTGGCAACTCGTTGGACAACAAGAGTGCTGAAAGATTTGTTGTCCCGTCCCTTACCTCCAGGCAGCTTTTGGAACGTCAATTTACCCCATCTTGAACCAGAACAGCCTGAACCGAAAATTATCCTCTGTGAGCCTAGTATTGCCCCTTTACCTGCCGATTATCGCCTTGAGGGGGATACATACTACTATGAGGGAGAATATGCTACGCGAGATCGCACTCCTGGTACAGACGTTGATATTTGTTTTGGGGGTAATATTGCTGTGACTCTAATTCGGCTTTGATTCATTGAACATTTAACATTGAGCATTAAACATTGAACATTTAACATTCATTGTTTGTTGCTATTTCGCTAACAAGAGCAACCTTGCCGTAGCGAGCATCGATCAGTAGCGCCTGAATCTCTAAATTTTTGCCGTTAGCAGGAAGCTGATAATGAGTAGTTTCATTCGGCTGTAAGGGTAAACAAAGGTTAAAAATAGTCAAGCGGTGGTGTGATGGGATAAATTTCTCTTCCCCCATGTCTAAAACAACCTGGTTGAGAAAGGCAAGCTCTCCCGTGTTATTGATAATACCTGCGGGGCTGCTCAGGCGATCGCACCACTGTAAAGCTAAAAACCATTTTGCATCACTTAGTCTGTTGTAGATCTTGTCTGATTTGGGATGAGGAAAAATTTTGTATCCCCCCGCAACTGCCATGATTGTTCCGCCCAAAAAACCACAGACCATACCCAAGCGATCGCTCATCAGTTTTCCCATCCTTAAGAACACAGGCTTAATTAGACTAATGTTATATCATTTCTCAAAAATAGCGATCAGAATATAGGAGGTAGGAGGTAAAGACAAATGTTTTCTATAGGTTAATGCTCTGTTTGGAAAATACGGCTATCGCTCTATCAGTTTGAGGGACAAAATATCTAACGTCTGGTGTGAATTAAAATGATTAATCTAGATTAGCTAGAACTAAGAAGTTGCGTAGGTAACCTTCAAGCAACTACTAGAATCTTAAAAAGCTAAAGGCTAAAGGCTAAAGGCTAAAGGCTAATAACTTTTTAGCGAAGCGTCTTGGTCAGCATTCCCTTGCGTCTTACGCCGATATGCAGAGCGGTATCCTTTAGGACGCGGGTTCTGACCGCTAATTCACACTAGGCGTATCTAATAAAATGTCTTAGTTTTCGTCTAAATCGCTTAAGAAAGAGGCAACGTCTTTCAAATACACTCTGTCGTTGATGGTTTCAGGAGCAAGTCTGCCATCGGCAATTGCCACTTTAACTAAATCTTTGGCGGTTACTCTTCCCTTTTGAGCTGCTTTGATAAAGGAACCATAGCTAGGAATTCCTTGATCTTTAAAAGAGCCTTGATAACCACGTCTGACCAAATTAAAGGGAGTAATTTCGACAATGTTATCAACAGACTGGGACTTAATGGCAGTTATTTCGCCAGCAAATGCAGCAGTAGCAGTTAACGAAAGAGTTAAAGCGGACAGAGTAGCAAATAATGTACGTTTCATGTGTTGTTTCTCCTTAGTTCAGAACCGTTAAACTTTGTTCGGTTGTCTATAGAATCGCTTTTGGTTCTGAGAGGATATGGAGCAGCATCTAAAAGATTGCTGAAAGAAAGCATTGATTTATCTGAGTTGAATCTGAGAAAACCATAAGTGAAAGTAAATAGTCATTCTCAACCGAAACCATCGCAAAAAAAAGATGCCTTTACAAAAGCATCTATAAATTTATTTACTAATTAACTTGATCTGTAATTACTGAAAAGCATCTAAATTAATTTTGACGGGTTCAATATCCCAGATCTGTTCACAATATTCTTTGATTGTGCGATCGCTGGAGAATTTGCCCATTCTGGCAGAGTTGAGAATAGACATTTTAGTCCATTTGTCGGGATCTTTATAAGTCTGAGAAACTCGATCCTGACAGTCTATATAGTCTTGATAGTCTGCTAGCAGCATGTAGGGATCATCATAAAGTAGGGAATCAACGATGGGCTTAAATAGCTTACTGTCACCGTGGCTAAAGTCGCCGTTGGCAACACGATCAATTACCGCCTTTAGCTCTTCATTCTCGTTATAGAAGGACATGGGATCATAACCGTCTGCCTTCATTTGATATACTTCCTCGGCGGTTAGACCAAAGAGGAAGAAGTTTTCTGCCCCCGCTTCTTCGCGGATTTCTATGTTTGCGCCGTCTAGAGTACCAATGGTTAAAGCCCCATTCATGGCAAACTTCATGTTGCCTGTACCCGAGGCTTCTTTACCTGCTGTAGAAATTTGTTCTGAGAGATCCGCCGCAGGATAAATTTTCTGTCCGAGGGAGACATTAAAATTAGGCAGGAAAACAACTTTTAAACGACCTTTGACATCGGGATCTTTGTTGACCACTTCTCCCACGGCATTGGCAAATTTGATGATCAGCTTTGCCATGAAGTAGCCTGGAGCAGCCTTACCACCAAAAATAAAGGTGCGAGGCACAATCTCAACGCTGGGGTCGCGTTTAATACGGTTATAGAGGGTGATAATGTGCAACACCATTAAGTGCTGACGCTTATACTCGTGAATTCTTTTAACTAGGACATCAAAAATTGAGTTTACATTGACATCAATGTTTTTGAGCTTCTTGATTTGCGCCGCCAGGGTAATTTTGTTTTGACGCTTGATATCCCGCCACTGTTCACAAAATTCCTTGTCGTCGATAAATTTCTCTAGCACTTTCATCTCATCGAGATTTTTGAGCCAGCTATCGCTTTGAGTTTTCTCGGTGACTAATTTTGACAGTCGAGGATTACTCAACAAAATCCAGCGACGAGGAGTAACACCATTGGTTTTATTGAAGAATTTCTCGGGCCATAGTTTTGCAAAGCCCTGGAGAGTATATTTTTGCAGCAGCTTGGTATGCAATGCGGCAACACCGTTAATGGCGTGGCTACCAACGCAGGCTAGGTTTGCCATCCGCACTTTTTTCTCCGCACCTTCTTCGATGATTGAAAGCTCTGAAGCTAATTCTTCATCATCAGGAAACCAGGTACGAATATCTTCGAGAAAACGATGATTGATTTCGTAGATAATTTCGATGTGTCGGGGAAGCATCCGACTAAAGAGGCTAACTGACCATCTTTCTAACGCTTCTGGTAGCAGAGTATGGTTTGTATATGCCAGGGTTTCTTGGGTAATAACCCAAGCTTGATCCCAATCCATATCGTGTTCGTCTACTAATAGACGCATTAATTCGGCAACCGCCACCGCCGGGTGGGTATCATTGAGCTGAATTGCGGCTCTTTGTTGGAAGTTAGTTAAATCGGGATGAACGTGAAGATGAATCTTAATTAGATCCTGTAGTGAGGCAGAAACAAAGAAATATTGCTGCGCCAAACGTAATTCTTTACCTTGGGGGGTATTGTCGTTAGGATACAGAACTTTAGAGATCGTTTCCGAACTCATTTTCTCGGCAACAGCGCGGTCATAGTTACCCGCGTTAAAAGCTTCAAAGTTGAACTGCTCACTAGCTTCTGCTTTCCAGAGTCGGAGGGAGTTAACGGTATTAGTACGATATCCAGGGACGGGGGTATCGTAGGGAACAGCCTTGACTTTGCGATCGCAAATCCAGGAAACGCGATTATTGCCTTTGGCATCGCGGTAGGTTTCGGTATGTCCTCCCAGCTTGATCTCAACTGAATCTTCAGGACGAGCAATTTCCCAAGGATTTTTAAACATCAGCCAGTTATCAGGAATCTCTGCTTGCCAGCCGTCTCTTAATGCCTGGTGGAAAATCCCAAACTCATAGCGAATACCGTAGCCAATGGCGGGCATTTCCAAATTTGCCAAAGAATCAAGGAAGCAGGCAGCCAGGCGACCCAAACCGCCGTTACCCAAACCTGGATCTGGTTCTTCTTCTACTAGGTCTTCAATATCGAGGTTAAAATCACTAACTACCTCGCGCATTTTTTCGTAGATACCCAAAGAAATTAGGTTATTCTCTAGGTGACGACCCATCAAAAACTCAGCGGAGAGATAGGAAACTACCTTTACGTCTTCCTCATAGTAGGTGCGACCTGTCTTAATAAAGCGATGTAACAGGCGATCGCGCACTGTAAAAGCTAAAGCCTGATAGTAGTCGTGGAGAGTTGCATTGGATTCGTCTTTCCCCTGAAGATAAAACAGGTTGTCCGCAAAGGCTCGTTTTAGAGTCTCCACGCTCATGCCTGTGCGGTCATCCTCGACTTGAATAGTACGATTAGCCAAAGTATTAGCAGTAATTTGACCAAGCTTTTGAGAAGTTGTTGATTCCATATTTCCCTAAAGATGATGTAGGTATAGATGATTGCTTAAGATACAGACAGACAATCTGATTGATTAGAATTTAAAACTGCAAGGAGGCGATCGCTGTCTCGATGAATGTATTTGTATAGCTCGCTTCTATATTGCCACGTCAATTTTAATTTGACTGTTTATAGATTACTACTAGATTCCATGACAGAGGCTTGGATC
>JBCCNG010000243.1:0-6608 GCA_039025955.1 Cyanobacteria bacterium P01_C01_bin.72
CGTTTTTCCACGGTTTAAGATCTGCCTTCGCATCAGGAAACTGTGTTTTAAACAAGGTTACAACAGAGGCAATCTTCGTTGAAATATCTAAACCTTTAGCTCTCTCCAGTGCATTCATACTCCATCTCCTCTAATTAAATCTTCATTTAAACACCTGTTTCCATATTTAGAATAAAAAAAGTTTTTTTTTGCTGTATCAATTGTATCCATCTGGCTTAATTTTGATTTTGATTTTGTCAGACTTACTTCACCATAATCCTGATACTAAATTTCGATTACTAATTTACACTTTCAATTTAGGTTTTAGAGAGGCAAACAGATTAATCGCCAGTAACCTGCTTCTGATTAGGTTCGCTTTGCGGTAGTCTACTAGGGCGTGTCATCGGAGTTAAAGATGGAATTAAAAATCAAACTGCTGCATGAGTCGGCAATTATGCCTTGCTATGCTCATCCTGGAGATGCAGGACTAGATTTATTTGCGATCGCACAGCAAGAAATTCTTCCTGGAGAAACTCAACTAATTAAAACGGGAATTGCGATCGCCCTACCTCCAGGCTACGAAGCTCAGATACGTCCACGCAGCGGACTGGCTTTAAAACACTCAGTCACGGTTTTAAATTCTCCTGGCACGATTGATGCTGGATATAGAGGAGAAGTCGGCATTATCATGATTAATCACGGAAAAAAGGTTTTTCAAGTTGTTCCAGGAATGAAAGTGGCACAAATGATTGTTACTTCTTTTATCCAGACTAAACTGATAGCTGTAAAAGATTTAGATAGTACGATTAGGGGTGAACAAGGCTATGGAAGCACAGGTATTATGTAATCATTTTTATTTACCACCGCTCAATATAAACTTTCTAGAAGTATCTGTTATCGACGTAAAACAAGCTATAAACAACTTAAATAGTGATCTGATGCATCCTTGTTCGGTTTTCTGGTAATACAATCTGCTATACTGTTGAGTAGTAACTTAAAACTTTATATCGTAGTTTCAACTTATAAATAAAACATTAAGACAGTATTAAATTATACGGCTGCTACAAAAATAAGCGCCTATAACTGAAGCAAGATGCCATAAAAAAAGCATCTCTAGCTGAGGAAAGATGTTTTACTTTCAGTAACAAAATAAGATGTTATGAAGGTAAACCTTAGCCTTTGATAAGCACAAAAAAACTAAAATCATGTCACCGAAAAGTCGAGGAAAAATCGCATTAATTTCTGTTCATGGAGATCCTGCTGTAGATATAGGTAAAGAAGAAGCAGGTGGACAGAATGTTTATGTAAGACAGGTGGGAGAAGCATTATCTCGCCAAGGTTGGCAGGTGGTTATGTTTACTCGTCGCAGTGATGCAAATCAAGCGGAGGTTGTCAAACACAACGCCAACTGTCATACAGTTCGTTTAACCGCAGGACCACAGGAGTTTGTCCCACGCCAAGAAGTATTTAACTATCTGCCCGAGTTTGTTGAAGCATTCTTCAATTATCAACACCAGCAGAAAACAATCTATCCAATTGTTCATACTAATTACTGGCTTTCTGCTTGGGTCGGGATGAAAATTAAGCAGCAACAGTCAATTCAACATTTGCACACGTATCATTCTCTTGGTGCAGTTAAGTACCGTTCAATTAACACTATTCCTCTAATTGCCAAAACTCGTTTGCGAGTTGAAAAAGAGTGTTTAGAAAGTGCGGATCTGATTATTGCCACCTCACCTCAAGAGCAATCCCACATGCGATCGCTTGTATCAACCAAGGGTAACATCAAGGTTATTCCTTGTGGTACAGACATTAATTGTTTTGGTAGCGAGGATCAAGCAGCAGGGAGAGCCAGACTGGGCATTGCAGCCGATACCAAACTTGTGATGTATGCAGGACGTTTTGATGAACGCAAAGGTATTGAAACTCTCGTTAGAGCAGTTGCCAGAGAAGAGGTAAGACACCACAAAAACCTCAAGCTAATGATTGTTGGCGGTAGCACTCCTGGGGCTAAAGACGGCATTGAAAAGAATCGCATTGTTGAAATCGTCGAAGAATTAGGCATTGCCGAGATTACCGAATTTACTGGTCGAGTTAAGCATGAAGACCTGGCATCTTACTATGCTGCTGCCGATGTCTGTGTTGTCCCCAGTCACTATGAACCATTTGGCTTAGTTGCGATTGAAGCCATGGCTGCTCGTACTCCCGTAATCGCGTCCAACGTTGGCGGGTTGAAATTCTCTGTCGCTGACTACAAGACAGGATTGCTAGTTCCTCCCCAGGATGAAACAGCCTTTGCCAAGGCTATCAACTCAATTTTAGCCGATGACCAATGGCGGGCAGAACTGGGGAAAAATGCGAGAAAAAGAGTTGAAGCTAAGTTTAGCTGGAATGGCGTTGCTAATCAGCTAGATCAACAGTATGGGAAAGAATTGAACAAACTTTGTGCCAATCTCGGACTACTAGAATCGGCTGGTTAGAATCAGCAGCAAAATTGTTAGTATTCTCATAGTTTTATAGAGAAATATTTATAGGGAGACAGACAATGTTTCCCTATTTTTGATGTTATGGTCGTTTGATAACAGTTAGAGCAGTTAGGACAGTTTTAGGTGGTCAATAACTGATGTCCAAGTAGTTTTCGCTCTTAAATGTTAAATGCTCAATGCTAAATGTCCCAAGATATGACAGGTATCCTGTGCTGTTTTATCCCAACTAAATAATTTTGCTCGGGCTAGTCCTTTGTGCTTGAAACTGGTTTGCAGCTCTAGATTGCTTAATATTTGCTGCATCCCTTGAACAATACTATCTACATCATAAGGATTGACATAGAAGACGCTATCTCCTCCCACTTCAGGAATCGATGTTGCTTGAGAAGTAATTACAGGACAACCACACGCCATCGCTTCTAAGACAGGTAGTCCAAAACCCTCGTATAGTGAGGCAAAAACTAAAGCTTGAGCCTGAGAATATAGGGCAGGAAGATCAGCAGTGGGTACATAGTCCAAAAAAATAATGCGATCGCTAGCTTTTAGTTGAGCAACCTGACGTGCAATTTGAGGATAGAAAAAATCATCTTTTTTGCCTGTAATTACAAACTTGCAATCCTGCTGAGGTAAACGCTCAAAAGCTTCGAGGGTGCGACCGAGATTTTTATAAAAGCGCATGTCGCCTACATAAAGGAAATACTTGTCTAAACTATATTTCTGGATAATTTTAGGATTCGGCTGAGGATAGAATAAATTGTGATCGTAACCGTTATAAACCACGTCAATTAGGTCGGGATTAAGCCGATAGGTTTTCACAAGATCTTGCTTAGTATATTCCGAAACACAAATAATTCTCTGAGACTGTTTAAGTAAAAACGGCAGCCCATAGCGGTAATAATATTTCCATTTAGGACTTAGTTCGGGATATTTGAGGGGAATTAGATCATGAACAGTGACAATTTGCGGCACGTTCGGGAAAAACATGCCTTCGTAAACAGGAGAGAAAAATAGATCCGCTTGAAGGTTCTGCAACTGCTGCTTTAGCTGAGTCTGATACCACCAAATACGCTTGATGTGCCCTGAAAAACCGAGATCGGGCGACAATGCTGCATCTACATCAATAGTTTGCTCTGGATAGTTCGATTGAAAGTAATCTGCATGGGAATATAAAACAGGCTCAAACTCTTTATTTTCCGACAGCAATCGAGTAATCAAATTCCGATTCATCACCCCCAAACCGCTAGCCTGTTCTTGAATGTAAGTTCCGTTAATCGCTACTTTGGGTAGTTTAGACATTGGCTAAGAATAGATTATGACAATTGCGTTTCCAAAATTGCCTTTATTAAAGAGAGATACTGGAATATATTAGCTCTCAAACCAGCCATTCGCTTTACAACAACTAGCTAAGAAGTTAAAACGACTATGTAAGATTGAGAATCGACATAACCTAGTTTCTAGCACAGCATCCAATGCCCAGTAATTCCCTGCTCAAAAGTCTTAGTCAACAAATTGATCGCATTGTTATTGGTCAAGGAGATTTAGTCAAACAAATTTTGATTGCTTTGCTCAGTGGGGGGCACGTCATTATTGAAGGAGTACCAGGTACAGGTAAGACTCTACTCGTCAAAGTCTTATCTCAGCTAATTGCGGCAGACTTTCGCCGTATTCAACTAACCCCCGATATTCTGCCTTCTGATATTTTGGGGACCAATATTTTTGATCTCAATAGCCGTGAGTTTATCCTCAAACAGGGACCTGTTTTTACGGAAATACTATTAGCTGACGAAATTAACCGAACTCCTCCTAAGACTCAGGCGGCGTTGCTAGAAGCAATGGAAGAGCAGCAAATTACCTTAGATGGGAAAACCATGTCGCTACCGCCCTTATTTTGGGTGGTGGCAACGCAAAACTCGTTAGAATTTGAAGGTACATATCCTTTACCTGAAGCCCAGCTAGATCGCTTTCTGTTTAAGCTAGTAGTAGACTATCCTGCCAAAGAGGCGGAAAAACAGATGTTGCTAAATGCACAACAGGGATTTAAAGCTAAAAAAGTGGATCTTGAGCGCCTAGAAGCGATCGCCACAGTCGAAGATATTTTAACTCTGAGACAACAGGTACAAAAGATTCAGGTAGCAGAAAATATTCTGGACTACCTGCTTGATTTAGTTGAACGAACCCGTCAACATCCTGACTTACTACTGGGTGCATCACCTCGATCTGCGGTTGCTTGGCTGAACGCAGTTAAAGCTAGCGCCTGTCTAGAAGGAAGAGACTATGTTACCCCTGATGATGTCAAAGAAGTCGCAAATCCCCTGCTACGCCATCGCCTGATTCTTAAGCCTGAAGCGCAGTTAGATAACCTCCAGATTGATGAAGTAATTGCTTCCATCCTCAAGCAAATATCTGTACCCAGATAATTAATTCTTAACTCCTGACTCCTGACCTCACAAGTATGATTCCTACAAAACGTTGTTATTTGTTCTTGGCTATAGGTGGCATAGGTGCTGCCATCTTCGATCTTGTCAGCACCCGTCAGGTGAGCTTAAATTTTCTGCGGATTTATAATTTCACTTTGTTAGTGGCAACTATTATTGATGCCTCTCAGGTCAAGAATAATGCCATTGAGGTGGAACGCCAGGAGATTCAAAAGTTATCTGTGGGACGGGACAATTCAATTGAGTTAACCATAACATCGGGTCAAGGAAAGGCGATCGCTCAAATTCGCGATGCTTATCCCTCTGAATTTTCGGTAGATAAAGACATCCTAGAGGTTAATCTACCCGCCAGCAGCATCAGCCAGCAGACATATATTATTCATCCTGATCGCCGTGGAGAATATACATGGGGCAATATTCAGATTCGTCAGCTAGGTAAGTTGGGTTTAGCCTGGCGAGACTGGAAAGTATCAGCCAAGCAAAAAGTACAGGTGTATCCTGATTTAATCGGTTTGAAAGAGCTGGCTGTTCGTCTCAGTATTGAAAATAGCGGCGCGATGCGTCAAGCCCGTAGGATGGGCAACGGCACTGAATTTGCCGAACTGCGAGAGTATCGTACTGGGGAAGATATTCGTTTGATTGACTGGAAAGCTACTGCTCGTCGCGATCGCCCTGTAGTTAGAGTACTAGAACCCGAACAGGAACAAACTGTCTTTATTCTGCTTGATCGGGGACGTTTGATGACGGCAAAGGTAGCGGGACTAAAACGCTTTGACCATGGTTTGAATGCTACCCTATCTCTGGCGATGGCAGGATTGAGTCGGGGAGATAAAGTCGGCGTGGCGGTATTTGATCGTGATATTACCACCTGGATTCCCCCCGAAAGAGGCAATCATCATTTATCAAAAATAGTTGAGCATTTAACGCCGATTCAACCCGTATTATTAGAACCCGATTATCTTGGTGCAGTTACCAAGGTGATTACTCAGCAAACGAGGCGGGCTTTAGTGGTGCTAATTACCGACTTGGTAGACGCAACTGCTTCGAGTGAGTTACTGAGCGCTATGATGCGCCTATCTCCCCGTTATCTTCCCTTCTGCGTTACTCTCAATGATCCTTTAGTCGAGCAAATTGCTCATCATCATACCGACAATACTAGAGACACTTATGCCCGCGCTGTAGCTTTGGATCTTCTAGCCCAACGTCAAGTAGCTTTTGCCCAACTGAGACAACAAGGAGTGTTGGTCTTAGATGCACCCTGCGATCGCATTACTGGAGAATTAGTCGAGCGCTATCTTCAGTTAAAAGCTCGTAATTTATTATGATCTCACTGCAAAAATATCACGGAAAAAAGCATTCTAGACGGCACAAAATTTAAATTAATTAAAACGACTGTAATTCTTGTGAAGCGTGTAGTTTAAGCCACAAATAAGGGCAGCAACAAAGTAAAAAAATAATAGACTAAAGGCGCGGTAAAAATGTAGCTATCTGTCCGATCCAAAATACCACCGTGTCCAGGAATCAACTGCCCAGAGTCTTTCAATCCCGCATCTCGTTTCATCATCGATTCGGTCAGATCTCCCAACAGACTGGTAATGCCGATTAGCGTCCCCATCATAATGCCGCTAATTTGCCAGGCAGGAAAACGAAAATACCATGCTCCTAGTTCAGCAACAATTAAGCTGCCCAAAATGCCAAATACTGCCCC
>JBCCNG010000244.1:0-6601 GCA_039025955.1 Cyanobacteria bacterium P01_C01_bin.72
CAATATCTGAGAAAATAGCATAAGTGTTAAAAGATTCATTTGTCTAATCCGTTAAGTTCTGTATACTGCGAACAAATAGATCCTAAAGAAAAGATATATTGTTAAAATTAGTAAAGAAATTAAAAATTAAAATTAAGCTATAAGAACTATGGGTCGTATTGGAGTTTTGCTGCTCAACTTAGGCGGACCCGATAAAATCGAGGATGTCCGTCCCTTTTTATATAATTTGTTTTCCGATCCTGAGATTATCAGATTGCCAGTGAAAGCGTTGCAAAAACCTTTGGCTTGGCTAATTTCCACCCTCAGAGCCAAAACTTCTCAGTCAAACTATTTAGAAATTGGCGGAGGCTCTCCACTACGACAAATAACTGAAGACCAGGCTACTGCCCTAGAAAGCAGACTCAGGGAAATGGGACAAGATACCAAGGTTTATATTGGAATGCGTTACTGGCATCCCTTTACAGAGGAGGCGATCGCTCAAATTAAGCAAGATGGCATCAAAGAAGTCGTCGTATTACCTCTCTATCCGCAATTTTCCATCAGCACTAGCGGTTCGAGCTTCCGAGTTCTTGAAGAAATGTGGGCAGAAGATCCTGAGCTACAGGATGTAGACTATACTCTAATTCCTTCTTGGTACGAAAACTCAGGCTATCTGCAATCTATGGCAGATCTAATCGGTCAAGAGTTAGATAAATTCCCTAATCCCAATCAAGCACACGTTTTCTTCAGCGCTCACGGTGTTCCTGTTAGCTATGTAGAAGAAGCGGGAGACCCTTATCAAGAGCAGATTGAGTCCTGCACTCGCTTGATTATGGAAACCCTCGGTCGGACAAACCACTACACCTTGGCATATCAGAGCAAAGTTGGTCCAGTAGAATGGTTACAGCCTTACACCGATGATGCTCTCCAAGAGTTAGGCGAAAAAGGGATCAAAGACCTCGCAGTAGTCCCCATCAGCTTTGTTTCCGAACACATCGAAACCCTACAGGAAATAGACATTGAGTACCGCGAAGTTGCCGAAGAAGCGGGCATTGATAATTTTCATCGTGTTCCCGCGCTAAATGTTCATCCTGGCTTTATTGATGCTCTAGCTAATCTTGTTGTTGACTCCCTTGATGATAATCCCTGTTCTTTTGAGGATGTGACCCATCCTAAAAAGAATATGAAAATGTATCCTCAAGAAAAATGGCAGTGGGGTTTAACTACCGCCGCCGAGGTTTGGAATGGTCGCCTGGCAATGTTAGGTTTTATTGGTTTATTGGTAGAACTATTAAGCGGTTCTGGTCCTTTACATATGGTGGGCATTCTCTAACTCAGGCTGCTGTTAGAGCTAATCTGCTGGGGTTCTTAACCCGATAAGATAGATAGCTAACAAAAAAGATTCATTACCTTGGCAATGAATCTTTGCTCTTTTTGCTCTGGCTAAAAACTTGCTTATTGATCGCAATGCTCAACTTATCCAGCTTACACAGTTGCTAGTTCAGGCTGAGGACGCTTGCTGTTACGAATACCTTCAATGGCTGCGGCGTAGTCTGGAGCTTTAAATACGGCGGAACCAGCTACAATCGCATTCGCACCTGCTTCTAATACTTTCCAGGTATTGTTGGGTTTCAAACCACCATCTACTTGAATCCAAGGGTCTAAGCCTCTCTCGTTACACATCTGGCGTAGAGTAGCCACTTTACCTACCATTTCTTCAATAAAGCTTTGACCACCAAAACCAGGGTTAACACTCATAATCAAAATAAGGTCGCATAGAGGCAATACGTGTTCAATCATCGCCAGAGGGGTGCCAGGGTTCAAAACCACACCAGCTTGCTTGCCTAACTCGCGGATTTGACCCAAAGTGCGGTGGAGGTGAGGAGAAGCGTTGTGTTCGACGTGAACGGAGATAAGATCTGCTCCTGCATTAGCAAAATCGGCGACATACTTTTCGGGTTCAACGATCATCAGATGAACATCAAGGGGCTTGGTAGTTAGAGGGCGAACCGCTTTAACAATCATGGGTCCAATGGTAATGTTGGGGACAAATCTACCGTCCATTACATCAATATGAATCCAGTCGGCACCCGCTTGGTCTACGGCTTTAATTTCCTCACCAAGACGGCTAAAGTCTGCCGATAAAATTGAGGGGGAAATAACGGTTTTCTTATTAGTCATAAATTTTATTTCTCTATAAGTTTTGTATCGAGCGTAACAAAATTTTATCTATTTAATTAATAAGATATCATGTTTTTTACTTGTAAAGAGTGTAAGTAAAACTAATATGTTTGATTTGCTCTAACGATAAGACTGATTAAATTAGCAAATCAATGATAGAAAATCTAGGGATGGGATCATTCAAGTTAATTTTTTCCCTAGAATAGCTGATACCTAAAGTAGGATTTCATTGTTGGTCAGCAGATGGATAGATGACGCAATTGCCTGTGATAAATGTATTTAAGAAATCTAAATTTTGGCTCGCCGTTAGTATTCTGGTGGCAGTCTTATTTAGTCTTTCTGGGTTTGGGCTTTCTCTAGGAGACTATGTAATTCAAGACGATGCCCGACAGCATGTTTTCTGGCTACAGCGGTTTGGCGATCGTCATTTATTCCCTAATGATTTAATTGCCGACTATTTTAGTTCAGTTGCCCCTGGTGGCTATAAGTTTGTTTACTGGTTGGCTAATTTACTGGGAATTGAGCCATTAGTTTTTAATAAAATTCTGCCTTTGTTGCTGGGTTTTGGTACTAGCGTCTATTTCTTTCTGGTGACAACCGCTATTTTTCCTGTACCCTTAGCTGGTTTTTGTGGCTGTTTGCTGTTGAATCAAAATCTCTGGATGCTAGATGATTTGGTTTCGGGGACACCCAGAGCTTTTTTATACCTGTTGTTTTTGGGATTTATTTATCATCTGCTGCAACAGCAGCTTTTACCCTGCTTGTTATTTATTGTCTTACAGGGTTTTTTTTATCCTCAAATTGTTCTAATCGCCGCAGGTGTTTTGAGTCTCAATTTATTAACCTCAAAACAGAATAGGTACATTTCTCTGGTTGGTCTGATTGCCGCAATGATAACTGTGGGACTATACAGGCTTCAGGCAACTGAATTTAGCGAGGTGATTACTGTGGTTACTGCTAGACAGCTACCAGAATTTCAGCCTACGGGTAGAAGTGCTTTTTTTCGCGATCGCCCGTGGCACTATTGGTTAGTAGCAAAACAGACGGGGTTTTTCCCTTTTGAGTGGCAATATTTTTTGCTGTGTTCCTTTGGTTTTTTCTTACCGATCATGGCTCAGTTTCCCTCTGTATTCCCCCTCCTGAAGGAGCTTAACCCCAAGGCAAAGATAATCTGGCAAATCCTTATTGCCTCTAGCGGCTGGTATATCTTGTCTCACCTGATGCTGTTTCGGCTTCATTTACCTGGACGTTATTCACAGCACACCTGGCGCATAACTATCGCTCTTTTAGCGGGAATTGTTTTAACAGTATTGCTGCACAAATTAATGATTACAATTCCGCTCTCTTATCCTGGTCAGATTATGATTATGGCGATCGCCATCTGCGTCATACTTTATCCCACTTATGCTGTCCAAAACTATCCCCAGCGACTGGGTTATGTAACGGCAAAAAGCCCTGAACTCTATCATTTTTTGCAGCAGCAGCCCAAAAATATCATGATCGCCACCTTAAGCCAGGAGGCTGACTTTATCCCTAGCTTTGCTCGCCGTACTGTCTTAACCGCCAGAGAATACAGTATTCCCTATCATTGGGACTACTACGGTCAAATTCGCCAGCGTACTCAAGATTTAATTCAGGCTCAATATAGTCCTAACTCAGAAGATCTCAGACAAGTTATCGAGCAATATCATATAGACTATTGGCTGCTAGACTCCAACGCCTTGACCCCCGAGTATCTGATTCAAAACGATTGGCTAGTTCAATTTCAGCCCGAAACTTCTATGGCGATCGCCAATTTAACCCAGCCAGCTCAACTAGCCATCCGCAGCAAGATTCAGCCGTGCAGTGTTTTTAGTAATACAAATTTACATCTGCTGGACAGCAAATGCCTTCTGGCAGACGAGCATTCCAATTAATTATCTAGCTCTATTCAATATCTTTCAGGTCATATCAGTCTATTTTGTCGATTTTTGCCTAAATCCTCAGTATAATCTTGATCCCTGAATGATATCGAATGCAATTTTGTTAGGATAAATTACAAAATTTCTCTTACTGCGATCGCGATTCAGCTTTTGCCCTAATCCGTACCTTAAGAATAATGCGATTGACTATTAAAAATCTCTACTGGATCGACATGTCGATTCTCTTACTGGCATTAATAGTAACGTTCTTTGGTACTTCTCTCTATGGTTTGTATGAACCCCACGAAGGTCATTTTGCTATGGTTGGTCAGGAAATGCTCTGGCGCAACGACTGGATCACTCCTCATCTCAACGGGTCTCCTTATCTCAACAAGCCGCCTTTATTATATTGGTTAATTGCCCTCAGTACGGGGATTTTTGGTTCGACTGAGTTTGCTGCTCGACTGCCAATTAGTATTGCGGGTTGGTTAGGGATAGTTATTGCCTGGAAATGGACTAGAGAACTTTGGGGCATTGATTCTAGCCGTCTGGTGGCACTCATGCTTTCAGTCACCCTGGGCTGGTTTATTTTCACGCACCAGATTTTGATTGATGTTCTGTTGGGAACATTGCTCTTGAGCAGCAATTATTTCCTCTGGCGATCGCTCTATCAACCGCAATCTCGGCTCAACTGGAGTGGGGCATATATTTCCCTGGCTCTGTGCATTTTGACCAAAGGATTAATTGGGATTGTGTTTCCTCTCCTGGGGTGTCTTGGACTAATTATTGTCCGACGAGAACTGAGAATTATTCAGCGGCTCAAACTGTATCATGGTTTGTTACTAGTCCTGGCAATTATTCTGCCCTGGTCTGTGGCGGTGGAACAGGCAAATCCTGGCTTCTGGCATTATTTTATTGTCAATGAACATTTTGACCGTTTATTAGACCGTCGCTACCCCCCAGATTACGAAGTCTCTAAGATTAGTGCGATCGGCTACCTGGGTATTACTGCCTGTTGGTGCTTTCCCTGGATCTTGTTTTTGCCCTCGGTAATAAAATCTACGCTTCAGGAGTGGCAACGAGGCTGCGGCAAAAATGCTTCTCTCCTAGAGCAAAAAAATAGTGATGGAATCTTCTTATTGATAGCAGCAGCAATCTTTCCTGTAGTGTTGTTTTTGCCCCTCTCTTCCCGTCTAATTTACTATAGTATCCCCGCTATTCCTCCCTATGTGATGCTTTGTGCGGGATGGTGGAGTCAAAATCATCGTGGTTGTCTGAAAATTGAGCCACAATGCCGAGAAATATCGTCTAGCATCATCAGAGACTACTCAACAAAAGATTACTCAACATCTAATCCTGTTTATCCTTCTCCCATCAATACTTTATGCAAATCGACGGTACAGGTAGCAACTCAGGTGATTCCCCCTCGAACCATAGATTTATATGGGGCGATCGCTTTAGTCTTGGGAGTAGCTTTTTGGAGCTTAATTGCTGTTCTACCCCTGCTCGTTACTGCCTTGCCCGCTATCTTACAAACAGCCGAAATAGAAAGGCTAATTATCCTTGTCGCCATAATTCTCGGTGTAGGTTGGATAGCGTCAGGAATCGCCATGCTCAAACGTTCAACCCTAGCTTGGCTACCGCTAGTTACAGTGCTAACCATTACTTATCTTGCCACCATTAGAGGTTTTGTTCTCTATCAAGATATTCGCTCATCAAAAAATCTGGTTCAGCAGGCAAATTCCTGTCTCAGTATTAATACCCTCTGGACTTATGAGGGTTCGCGCGAAATAGGTGCAGCAGGAGCAATCAGCTATTATCTCAATCAAACCCCAGGAATTAATCAGCAACCAGAAACAGCAGGATGGGTAACCACTAACGCTCAATCCTATCGTAAGGTTATGGTGCTAGCTGATGGTGGAAAAAACCGAATTCCGCCCCAGTTTCCCGGTTCTCCCCCTAAGTACCTGATTTCTCGAGCAGAACTACAGACTTACTGGGATAGCGATCGCCCGACAGTTTTCCTCACTGATTTTCTGCGCCAACCCAACGACAGCAGCGATCCTCTAACTCTCAATCTTCCCCAAGGAGCAACCGCATCATTTACGAGCAACGGACAGCGACAGCTATATCTCAATCAGGCGGCGATGAAATTAGCTACTCAGCAGTGTTCTGAGTATAGTCATTTTAATTAGGGTTAGCTGAAAAAGTTGGGAGCAGTTGTCAGAAATAGAGTTGAAAGTGGTTGAGGACTATTCAAATCCAAGAAAAACTGGGATAATCACCCAAAACCCTTGCACCTCTGGCTGGAAATGTACCTGGAAATGTACAGAACTAAAACTACATCTGAGGAAAAGGCAGAAGATTTCAAGTTGAGCGATGGAGATGGATTGTCTTCAGAGAATCGATGGATAAAACTAGCCAAACTGATTCCTTGGTCTGAACTCGCGCGTTACATGCGGCAAACTATGCGCCTTTGTTTGCGCCTTTCGGCGAACGGCGCATTCGCGCCAGCGTTGCGAAGCAACTTTGAGGGCGAG
>JBCCNG010000245.1:0-6587 GCA_039025955.1 Cyanobacteria bacterium P01_C01_bin.72
ACATTGCCCAAGCCAATTAAAGCAGGGAGATATTCTGGTCGAATAGCCAACGCCTCGTTGTATGCCTCGATTGCCTGCTGATATTCTTGTTGTTGATAATATGCCTTGCCTAAGTTATTCCAGGGTACAAAACTACGGTTGGAGTCTAGCTGGATCGCTTTGGTGAAATCCGCTATGGCGTTATCGTACTGCATCAGACGCGTATATGCTTCACCACGGTTGTTCCAGAGCCAGATATTTTCAGGAGCAATTTTGATCGCCTCATCATAAGCCCCGACCGCCGCCTCATATCGTTTGAGACTATAAAGAGTTAAGGCTTTGCAGTTCCAAAGCTGAGGACTTTGATAATATTTTAAAGCGGTAGTACAAGTCTGTAACGCTGCCTGATAATTTTTTAGTTGGCGCTGCGCTTTGGCTTTTTTGAGCCAGACTTGTTCAAAGTTTTTGACTGGACCTCGCGACTTGGGCAGCTTTTTTAAACCGTTATCGTAGTAGCTTATTGCCTGACGATATTTATTTTCCCCTAGTTTGATATCTCCATTATAAAACTCTAGAATCGCCGCGCGCTGCGCCCACTGAGCCATGCCAATTATCGAGCCGAAGATTAAAACTGGGATAATTAAAAGATATTTATATATGCTTTTAAATCGGGACTTGTGCTTGATTTTTTTGAGGTCTTTTACTACTCGATTCAGAGACTGATAGCGTTGGCTTCGATCTAAACAAATCATCTTGTCGAGAATTTTGGCAAAGTTGGGACTAATTCTCGCTTTGCGATGCCATAGCACTTCTCCTGTACGGGGGTTCTTTTCGAGATTTTGGGGTGAAGTTCCCGTTAGAATGTGAATTGCCGTCATTCCCAGGGCATAAATGTCGCTAGCACAGCTAATCCGCCCCGCAATTTGCTCTGGAGGGATATATCCAGCTTTACTGTCGGGAAAAGAATTGACAGCTTCATTGACTAAACTAAAATCAACCAGGGTAATTTTATTAGTAATTTTATTGCTGTCCTGGCGTTCAATTAAGCTAGAAGGTCTAAGATTGCCATGAATAATTTGCTGTTTATGAAACGGATTGAGAGCGCTAGCGGTACTGAGTAAAATATCGATTACTTCCGCTTCTGAGAGAATAAATTGATCTGCGACAGTTCGAGCCAAATTCTTACCTTCAATATATTCTTGGACGATAAAAATTTGTGATTCATCGACAAAGTATTCAATTACGCTGGGAATTCGGTGTTCTTTATCAATGACAGATAGGTTCTTAAACCCCGTCATGATTGATTGGGTAATAGCTGATAAGGAAGCTGTCGCCGAATCTTCTAGCTGCAAAATTTCTAAATAATAGCGATCGCCGATCTGAGTTAAGCTGTTAGCTACATAGGAATGGCTCTTGCTACTGCCCCCTAGATATTTGACCATTTGGTATTTGCCACCAATAGTCTTGCCAATCATCTGCAATGGTTCTAAATCCTCTATGACTTCTCGCGCATTGCGATAACGTTGAGCAACACTCTCTGCGGTCATGCGATTGATGATTTTGAGAAAAGCTTCACTGATCGCAATCTTTTGATTCCAAGAACCACCAGCTTCTGTTGACACCATTTCCCACTCTGTAGGAGATTTATCAGTCATCCCAAAAATGACGGTTTTACCCAAGGCATAAATATCGCTGCTATAGATGGGTTTACCATTATTTTGCTCTGGAGGCATATACCCAGGAGTCCCAATAATCTGAGTTTTTAATTCCTGTTTACTAGAATCAAAAGCCATGGTGCCAATTTCTTTAACTGCACCAAAATCTATCAGAATCATCCGACCATCTTGCTTACGCCGAATCAAATTTGAGGGCTTAATATCACGATGAATAATACCCTGTTGATGTACTGATTCCAGAATGCCCAAAATATCGACTAGAAAGTCAATTGCTTGAGCTTCATTGAGCATTTGACGATGAATTTCTTGCTCAAATTCTTCCCCTTCGATAAACTCCAATACTAAATAAAACTGTTTATTTTCCTCAAAGTGACCAATGAATTCAGGAATTTGCGGATGTTTTCCTAACCATTGCAGCACCATGGCTTCCGTTGCTAGTCTTTCCTTGGCGCTTGCCCAAATTGAGGGACTATTAAACTTTGGCTGTAGCTGTTTAACGGCGCATTTGGTCTGTTTTAACTGCCGATCAGAAGCCAAATAAGTTGTTGCAAAACCACCGTTACCAAGTTCTTTGATAATTTGGAATCTTTGATTTAGTACATCCCCAGTTTGCAGTGCTTTATAGCCGTACTCAGTATAATGTTCAACAGAGGAATCTTCGGATTGGGAAATAGGAATCGTAAAGTCTGAGTCTGACATGAGATATCGGGACGCAAGATTTCTAAATTGTAGCGAACATTGGTAAGAGATTAAATTGATTTCGATTGCTGCCAACAGTAATATATGGAGCAAAAAATCTCTAATAGTTAAGAACGAATTACTGGATTCGAGGTCAAAAGATAGTTAGGGGCGATTGGTCGCCAGAAATATTACCAGGACGAGATTTAGGCATGATCGAGATCAAGATTACTAGAGTATTTGATAGACTATGGACATTTAACAGACGAAAAATAGCAAAAATTGTTGCCGAAGTTAGTAAAAATTAAAGGAGTAAATAAAAAGAAATTTAGCAGGCTGAACTAGGATATTAAGCCTAAATCTTGCTACTGTATATATTTTAGATACAAAAGCGAGCTACCGATTTCAACTGTTAGACTGTGACCCAACCTATACTTTGCCATTTACTAATTGGTTTACCTGCCAGCGGTAAATCAACCTTTGCCCAGCAGTTAAACCAGCAAATTCCCAATTCTGTGGTGGTCTCTAGCGACACCATTCGCGAGCGGTTATTTGGTGATGCTAAGACTCAAAAAGGCTGGAATCAGGTAGAAAATATGGTAATCGAACACGTTAGGTTGGCGATTAACTATGAGCAAATTGTCATTTATGACGCTACTAATGTCCAGAAGGCTTGGAGAAGCTCTTTTTTAGATAAGGTTAGCGATCTTAATTCTGAGTGGATTGCCTGGTGGATTAAAACTCCCGCAAATGTATGTAGAAATTGGAATAAATATAGAACGCGTCAAGTACCAAATCATGTGATCAGTACTTATTACGAATACATACAAGAAACTCCCCCAACGAAGGAAGAAGGATTTATCGCGATTAGAGAGGTAGAATTTTACAAGCCATAGCGGAATTGGCATAAATTGTCCATATCTGGTTGAGAAGATTTAGCTTTGAGACTCATGGTTTCAAAATGAATACGCTAGAGATCAAAAGTCTGAACCGGGTTTATTTAGGAGGTTTATTTAAATGTTCTTTGACCAAATCGGCATAAAATTTGGCTACCAAAGGATTATCTGGTGTCCAGTTGATATTAACTCGATTAAATTTACTACTAAGCATCATTACACTATCAAAGCGAGCGCTTAATCGCGTAAAGCGGTAGTCATCCCAAGCAAATACGATTGAATCTTCATTTTGAAAGGAAATTGTCCAGGATTTAGGGTTCGTTTCTAAGATTTCTACTACTTCTTTAATTTTCATCTTGCACTGTCTTCATTGCTAGGATTGCTAGAGATTGAATTTGCTGTACTGTACAAATTCCTATTTCTCAGGCTGAAGAGGCTATGCAGAATTAGCAATAAAATTAAAGTGTAGTCATTCCACACATAAATTTTGATTTTGAATAATTAGTTAGCTTGATATCAGTCTAAATGCTTGTCATGTAATAATTGTAGGCTATTAATCTGGTATGGGCGATCGCCATAATGAATTAAACATTATTTCGATTTAGCGATCGCTATCTCAGGCTGAGAATGTAGTAGATTCGTTTAATTACTTTTTTGAATGATTTACTGCGGAATGTTAGTTTATCGGTTTGATGTTCAATAAAATGGAGCTACTATATCTGCTCTTGAGCATTAATTAACTAGCGCAATTAACCTTACCCTGGGGTACACGACGATTATTTACCGTCGGGTAGGCAGTTAAAATAATCTTGCCCCCTGGTGTTTTGATTACTCCTCTGGCTGGCATAATCTCTCCCGCAGTCGTTACTAATGGCTTAAAGGCAGTTTGTAAAGCAATTTCTCCATCAATTGAAATATTATCCGAATTTAAAGGTGCGATCGCTTCAGGAGGGATACCGCCCTTGCCTTCAATGACAAAACTGTTGTTAGCCACGTCATTACGGCGACAAACCTGCGCTACGGTTTGTTCTGTCTCAACGACATTTTGCGGCACTTCGAGAACTCCTTGAGTGATATCAATATCAGGAGTATTAATAACTACCTGTCCTGCCACTCCACCACTAGCATCAATATCATTGGTAGCATCATTTTGCGGGCGAGCATCTAAACCGAAGACGCTATCCGCATCGATATTAATATTACCCCCTGTACCCTGCGCCCCTGCACTAGCCACAATATCATTATTACCATCGGGACTAGCCACAATAAAATCGGTATTGATATTGATATTGCCGCCGCTTGCTGTTCCTGTGGCAGCAGCAGAAATAAGACTATCGCTACTCAAATTAATAGTGCTATCAATATCTAAAGTAATGTTGCCTCCCGTACCATTGGCAGTATTAGCCACGATTTGTCCGCCGTTGCTAATATCAAGCTGTTCGGCAGCAAGCTGTAAATTTCCCCCCTCTCCTGTACTTTCAGGACTAGCGTCAACGCTAATCTGGCTTGGGGTTTGACCCGTGGGCGAAATACCGCGAACGGCGATCGCATTTGAGGCATCAATATTTAATTCCCCTGCATCTCCCTCGCCCAAAGTTGCTACAGAGACTTGGGTACCATCGTTTACTGTCAGGTTAGATGTATTAATCTCAACATTACCCCCATCACCTGTAGCATTGTTTCTTACTTCCGCAAAGATCCCCGTGGCGTTATTACCTTCAAAGGTTCTGAACAGATTGATATTATTAGCATTAACGGCGAGTTCTCCCGCATTGCCCTGACCAAAGGTAGATACCTGAATTCTCCCGCCATCTCTAATATTCAAGCTACCAGTAGTTAAATTCAAACTACCTCCTGTTCCCGTGGCATTTGGGTTTACTTGAGCAAACAAGCCGCCAATCAACCCCTCGCTGCTGCTAAGTTCTACTGATTCAGTAGCATTAATTGTCAGGCTATTAGCATTGCCCTCCCCAAAAGTAGAAGCCGATATTTGCGCTCCAGTATCTACGGTCAATCGCTCTGTATTAATCGTTAAGTTACCTGCATCACCTACACCAAAAGTACCGACGGAAACCCTCGTGCCATCACTAGCATTCAAATCGTTAGTATTGATCGTAACGTTACCGCCAGTGCCCGTAGCGCCGCCACTTACCTCGGCAAAAATACCCGTACCGTTGTTCCCATCAAAGGTTCTGAACACATCAATATTGCTAGCATCGACCGTCAATTCTCCCGCATTGCCCTGACCAAAGGTAGATACCTGGACTCTACCCCCATCGCGGATACTCAAGTTCTCCGTCGTTAGATTCAAACTGCCCCCTGTCCCCGTTGCCCCTGGGTTTACTTGAGCAAACAAACCACCGATTAAACCCTCGTTACTGCTCAACTCCACCGATTCCGTCGCATTCACTGTTAGATTACCCGCATTACCTTCCCCAAAAGTAGAAGCCGATACCTGCGCCCCAGCAGCAACAATTAGGCTACTAGTATCAATAGTCAAGTCTCCTGCATTACCAAAACCCCTGTTGCCGACGGAGATATTAGCCCCAGAACCATTAACAGTTAGCTGTTGGGCAGTTATGGCAATATTCCCGCCAGTTCCCGTAGCCCCCTGTGCCACTTCTGCCAGGATACCAGTGGCAAAATTATCGGCAGCTAGATCCAAAATCTCAATATCACCTGCCTCAATCGATAAATCTCCTGCGTCCGCCTCTCCCGTAGAACCCGCATCGATCCGTCCGCCTTTGCTAATGCTGAGACTATCGGTAACAAGAGATAAATTACCCGCCGCCCCATTGCTTTCAGCAGTTGTCAGCAAGCTACTCTGGACATCTTCGCCATTGATATTATCCGTTCCCGTAATCTCCAGCGATTCCGCCACATTGAGGTCGAGTGTCCCCCCAGCACCCCGTTCTGTATCCAAAGGATTTGCCCCCAGCAAAGAACCCGATCTAATCTCACCACCATCTCGGACAATCAGGCGAGCAACATTGAGATTAACATCGCCACCGTTGCCTAAACTAAGCGTGTCGGAGGATACCGCTGCACCCTGTTCGACAATTAGTTCCTCTGTGGTTAGGTTTAATGTTCCTCCATTACCCGTTGTAGTAATGAGCGTACCAGATTCGTCTTCAAATGATGGTTCTGCTGATACCAAAATTCCACTAATACCGTCCCCTCTGAATTCCGCAGTAGAAGTAAATCCGCTCAGACGAATTGAATCCGTCGCATTGATAGTTAAGATACCGCCATTTCCCTCATTTCTGGCAAATGTACCGATTTGCGCCCCTTCTGTAATAGTTAATGCTGAAGTATTAAGGTTGATATTTCCGCCATCACCAGTAGCAGTAGCTTCCTC
>JBCCNG010000246.1:0-6565 GCA_039025955.1 Cyanobacteria bacterium P01_C01_bin.72
CTAAAATTCTCTACCAAAGCTTTGTCCGTAGCTGGATTGTAGCTGTCTACATCAATACCGTTGAGAATGCCCTGAGTTTTACTGCTAATAAACGATAATAAACCCTCTAGCTTCTCGCCATATTCAACTGTTTTTATTTGCTCTGCGTAGGTTGGAGATACGGTAGTAACACGGTTCGCAAATTGTACCGCCGATGCCATGACATTGTGCCCCTGCATATACCAAGGACACCAGGTTATTTTATCGAGATACCAGCGCCATGGTCCTTGATAGGCTAAATTGTGAATCGTGTAAACCGTAGCAATATCAGGGGCTTGATTCATCCACACGGGTAACATACCTGTATGCCAGTCATGACAGTGAACTATTTCGGGTTTCCAATAGTTCCAGCAAAATTCTGCCGCACCGTTACTAAAAAACACAAAGCGCCAATGTTCATCCTCACCACCATAAACTCGTTCGGGATCAAAAGCAGGATGACCAAATAGATACAGGGGAACATCACTACCCGGTAGCTGAGTTTCATAAACAGCAAAAGGATTAAACATTGCCGCGCCCAACCAGATTGGCTCATCAGGAATATCTAGCTTCTGGTTCAAACCGCCATAGTAAGGCATAAAAATACGGACATCATGACCTAATTTTCGCAAAATCTTGGGTAATGCACCGACGACATCTCCCAAACCGCCTACTTTTGCGATCGGCGCTACTTCTGCTGAGACAAATAAAATCCGCATTTAGATACTATGGTTATTAAGCTTGAATTGTTGATCTTGAGTTATTGATTTTGCCGATGGCATCCTGTGTGATTATATCGGTCGAAGGGGACAGGATATGTAAGGATTAGATAAAAGATAGTACCGTATCCAATTTGAAATCGGGAGTTTTAAGGATAACTGCTCAGAAGTCACAAAGGCGATCGGGTTCGCCGCATGTAGTCAGAAGTATCTTCTACTTTCTAACTTGTTTTATCTTCAACTCAAAAACTACGGCTTTCTATTTAGACGAGGTTTATAAGTCTTTATCAACCTTATTTATAAACCTGTTTCTCGCAGCGCTTCTAGATAGTCGATCGCCGCCTGAAGTTTATTTTCATAGGAATAGGAAAATTCTTCAAACCATCTGCCTTCTTCTGAGCGAGAGTCTAACTTAGCAAGCCACTTTTTCGCATCTTCTTTTAGGGCTGCTTTACGTCGCTTGTTTCTTAATTCTTCCTGTTTTTTCAGCTCAACTAGTTCTTGTTGACGGCGCTTAATTTCTGCCTGCTTTACCTCTTCCTGACGCTTAATTTCTGCTAGCTTTTGTTCCCGCTTATGAGCCTGACGGCGATAGTCTGTATCGATCAAAGCATTGAGAAGCTGACGGTCTTTTGCTGCTTTTTCGGCTGTTTCCCTGGCTGTATGTGGCGCTTGGGCTGGAGTAGATGAGCTTAGTGGTTGTGGTGGGGATGATTCAGCTGGCCGACTGCTTGGTCTCCCTCTTCCCGATTCTAGCTCCTGGCGCAGTTCTTCTAACATCTGCTCCATTGATGAAGCAGAAGGGGGTGGCGACTTACTGACGGGTTGATTTTTTGGCTGAGGCTCAAATTCTGACTTCAGTTGAGCCAGTAAATCATCCATATTTTTGTCTGACACTGATACCACCCCGAGATCTATCTACAATGCCTGTCTACAATGTCTGTCTTGCGCTGCTTGCTTGATGATGAACTATGCCGCCGACAGAGTCTCTGCCAGAGGTTTCCAATTCACATAGCGATCGCCGCCCAATTCTAGAACAACCTTGATCTTTGGTTCTTCTTTGGTCAAATTGACTAAGTACTGGATTTCTTGGCGAGAGAGAATCTGTCCCTCAATAATCCAAATTGCTAATCCTTTGGCGTTGGGGGGAAGAGAACTTAATTCGTAAGTAGCAATGGGTGGAATGTAGTAAACATCGCCAACGCTGGCATCTTGTCCAATAGTCTTCTTACCCAGGTGAGGCGGACGCACCCCATGTACTCTAGTCAGATAAGCCGCTAAATCCCCCATTCCTCTGGCGGTAATGTTAAGCGTATGGTAGCCATAGGCACGCAAACGCCGCTGATAACGTCCTTCTGCCCCCCCTTCTAAGGGCATGTATAAGCCTAAAGCCCCTGATTTTTCGAGGGCGCGAATAAATGATTTTCCCGTGGTGATTAGCGGCATAGCCTACGTATATTAAGTGTCAATTTAAGTGTTAATTTATCTAGATTATATTCTAGGTGGTTCGCTCAAGATTTAGTTAAGCTAAACAAATAGATCTTGGATTTAGACCTTGACTTTAAACCTTAGTCTTTTCCAACATCAATTTAGAACGTTTGACATCTTCGGGGATAGTTACAGGATAATCGCCAGTAAAACAGGCGGAACAAAAATTGTTAGTGTTTTCCTGAGTTGCCTTCAGCATTCCTTCCCAGGATAAATAAGCCAGACTATCGACACCAATTCTCTCTTCAATTTGTTTCACAGATTTGGTGGCAGCAATTAACTGATCCTGATTGTCAGTATCGATGCCATAAAAACAGGGATGAGTAACGGGAGGAGAAGAAATTCTCATATGTACTTCTGTTGCCCCCGCATCTCTCAGGGTTTTGACAATTTTTTTGCTAGTCGTGCCACGGACAATAGAGTCATCAACGATCAGAATCCTTTTACCCTGAAGGGCATCTTTGAGAGTATTAAGCTTCATGCGAATGCCAGCTTCACGCATACTCTGGGTAGGCTGAATAAAGGTACGTCCCACATAGCGATTTTTAATCAACCCTTCACCGTAAGCCAGATCTGATTCACGGGAAAAGCCGATCGCGGCAGGAATACCCGAATCAGGCACGCCAATCACCAAATCGGCTTCGACATAGGATTCTCTCGCAAGCTGCCTGCCTAAACGGATACGATAGCTATAGAGAGTCTCATCATGCATCACGCTATCAGGACGAGCAAAGTAGATCATTTCAAAGATACAGAGCTTTTTATTTATTTCTCGCGTCCAGTTGACTGAGGCTATGCCTGAATCAGTGATCCAAACTAATTCTCCAGGCTCAACATCACGGACATATTCTGCCCCAATAATATCCAAGCCGCAGGTTTCAGATGATAAGACGTAGCGCTGATGTTCGTCTCCCTCTGCCGACATCACGCCAATTACCAGAGGACGGATTCCGTTGCGATCGCGCGCCCCCATCAAGCCATCAGGAGTAGCGATCGCCAAACTATAAGACCCTTCACACATTTTAAAGGCATTGATTGCCCCCTGAATCCAGTTTTTGCCCTGGTCTACTTCATCGGCGATCGTTAAAGCGATCATCTCCGAATCGGTAGAGGTAATAAAATTTGTTTCTCGACGCACTAAATGCTGACGTAGCTCAACTGCATTAACTAAATTGCCATTATGAGCCAAAGCTAATTTGCCTAGCCTCGTATCTAAAACCACCGGTTGAGCATTTTCCTTCAGACTAGAGCCTGTGGTGGAATAGCGAGTATGACCGACGGCAATTTCTCCTGGTAGCTGTGTCAAGATTTCTTCGCTGAAAACCTGAGACACTAAGCCCATATCTTTATGACAGTAGATGTCGCCTTTACTGATCGTCGCAATTCCCGCTGATTCCTGTCCTCGATGCTGAAGGGCATAAAGACCAAAATAGGTCAGCTTGGCAACATCGAAAGACGCTTCGGGGGCATAGACCCCAAATACACCACAGGCTTCTTCTGGCTTATCCGCCCGCTGGATGTCCATGAGAGAATCAGAATTTTCTGTGCAATCGAAAGATGGTTCTGGCATCATGCTACTGAATTTCTCCTACCTTAAGGTAATAAGTATTTAGTATTCACAGTTATTTGTACTTACTAGGGAAATGCGCTTAACATCTTCCAAATTTAATGCTGTCAAGGACGATCTTGGTTTAAATCCCCAGAGTAAATCAGGAAACAACCATCCCAGATAATTGACTAAATTAAATTAAATAAAAATTAAATAAAAAACTGGCGATTCAACGAGTGATTTGCTCAAAAATCAGGAAACTAGTCTATTTTCTATCGCTTGCGACCAAGTGAGAATTAACTTCCCAATCTTAACATTAATTAAAGATAGATTATCCTTTGTTAAAATTTCGAGTAACCCAGAAGACCGACCGACCACGCCTATCTTGCTCCAGCGAGCGGCTAAATTCCCCTCAAGGTAGTTTTCCCAAGTTGCAGCTGAATTGGGGCTGACAGAAACGACAATCTGACTCGCAGCTTCACCAAACAAAACCTCGTCTAGACGTTGAGATTCGGATACGGGAATCTGCACCCTTGCCCCCAGATTATTGCCAATACATGCTTCAGCCAGAGCAATCCCCAATCCTCCTTCGGCAAGGTCGTGGGCTGAATTGATCCAACCCTGAGATACACCATAACGGCAAGCTGCCTGGACGCTTCTTTCTAGCTCAAAATCAACCTTGGGTGGCTTGCCTGCCACTGTGCCATGGACTGCGGCAAGGTATTCTGAACCACCTAAAGTAGGGGCGGCATTACCCAGTAAATAAATGATATCCCCTTCCTTTGTCCAAGACTGACCACAGATTTTACTAATATCACTAACCAAACCCACCATGCCGATTACGGGAGTCGGATAAATCGGTTGTGGATTACCTTGAGCATCGAGAGTTTCGTTGTAAAGAGAAACATTCCCCCCCGTCACGGGAGTTGATAATTCTCGACAGGCATCAGCAACTCCTTTACAGGCATTGGATAGTTGCCAGTAGCCCACAGGCTTTTCAGGACTACCAAAATTAAGATTGTCCGTTACAGCTAGGGGTTCTGCCCCCACACAGCTTAAGTTACGGGCAGCTTCTGCTACCGCCGCTTTTGCGCCTTCATAGGGATCGAGATAGACATAGCGGGGATTACAGTCTGTGGTTGCCGCAACTCCTGTGGTGCAGTCTTCTGGCTTGGCATCAATTGGACGAACTCGAATTACTGCCGCGTCTGCCCCTCCTGGTAAGAGGATAGTGTTATTTTGAACCTGATGATCGTATTGACGATAGACCCACTGTTTTGAGGCTATGCTAGGAGTATCTAGTAGCTGCATCAGAATCTCGTTCCAAGTTCGATAAGTTCCCTGAACGTCTATACCCTGATAATCGCAGCCTGGCAAACTAGCCGCCTTCCATTCTGCCGCTTTCTTCGCATAGGCTGGAGGTTCGCTCAATAATTCGCGCCTGTAGATGGGCGTATCATCGGCTAGGGCAGTGGCGGCAACTTCAGCAGCGATCGCTCCCTGGAAGAGAATTCTAACCACGGGTTCTTCGATTACCGAACCCGCTACCACTGCTTTGAGTTCCCACTTATGGAAAATATCAATTAATTCTTGTTCGCGACCTTTTTCTGCCACAAACAGCATTCTTTCCTGGGATTCTGAGAGTAAATACTCATAGGGAGTCATCCCTGGTTCACGTTCAGGAATTAGATCCAAATCTAACTCAATGCCTACGCCCCCTTTATCCGCCATCTCTGAGGTAGAACAGGTTAAACCCGCCGCCCCCATATCCTGTGCTGCCACTACCGCCCCTGTTTTAAAAGCTTCCAAACAGGCTTCTACTAAAGATTTCTCCAGAAAGGGATCGCCCACCTGTACCGCAGGGCGATCGTCCATAGAGTCATCGGTCAATTCTGAACTAGCAAAACTTGCCCCACCCATACCGTCTCTACCTGTAGTTGAACCGACATAGAGAACGGGATTGCCTATACCTGATGCGCCAGATTTGACAATTTCTTTAGTTTCCATCAGTCCCAGCGCCATGGCGTTAACCAGAGGATTGCCTGAATAGGCGGAATCAAAGTAAATCTCCCCTGCCACCGTTGGTACACCAATGCAGTTATGAGTAACGATTCCCGAAGTGGTAACAAACAAGTGGGTATTGTCTACTTCCACATCATAGACAGGAGTGTCAGCTACAGTTTTTACTTCTATATCTTTAATTTTGACAAAACCAAGGCGATCGCTGGCAAAATATCGTGGGAATGAATGTTTATTGCCGTTGTATTTATCTAAAGCTTCGGTTAAAGTCTGATTTCGTTCTACTCCAAAAATACCTACCAAAGATTTTAAATTATCGTAATTGTTAATCTCCAGTTGCCAGAGGGGTTTACTGATATATTTGCGTCCTTCAATCGTGCCTCTTTTTGACGGCTGACAATAAATATAGGGAACAATGCCTTGTTTTTGCAGCAACAGCAAAATTTGCTCGAACAGTTTCTTACTGGTAGTAGCATAAGAAATTTTGGCGTGATTGCCATTGGTTTTATTCGTTAGAGAGCCATCTCCGCGAAACAACCCTTTTAAGACTTCTCTTTGTAGTCTATCTGGTAACTCAAAGATAAATTCTGGTATTGCTTTTGTGCTGGCACCATCGCCACATTGCCATACTTCTTTGAGGACGTATCCCCAGAGCCATGAGGTAGCATAAACAACGGTAGTCGAACTTCGTTTTTCGACACGAGGGGGCAATCCCAAACTTTCTAATCCTGCAATTACATCATCAATGTATTCGGTTTCGTGATGGGCGAAG
>JBCCNG010000247.1:0-6547 GCA_039025955.1 Cyanobacteria bacterium P01_C01_bin.72
AATTTTATTGATTTTTTTTTAATAAGTGTGTATTTGATGATACGTTGTTTTGTTGGAGCAAATGGTGAATAATTTTCGGGCTATATGTTAATTCTGGAGAGTAGTAAAAATAGAGTTAGCCGTTGCGAGATAGTTTGAGCTAAATTTCCCCTAATTCACAGAGACAGCAATCCCACAGACATTTTGAGCGGTATTTTGCCGCTTGAACGCAGGACATTATATCAATAGATTATTAACAGTTTTAAGCTATTTTTGGGTGATGACGGGTCGAGCCTTGAGCGTTAAACAAAAAATCAAATTGTTGACTTACGCTTTATGGCTGTCATCAGGTTTTTGGTATCTGGATTCAGCCTGGGGTCAGGGTTTTGCACCCTTAACTCCTGAATCAGACAATCCCGAAGTTCCAACCCCTCTGTCTCCAGAAGAGAACCCTTTGGAGTCCATACCTGCTCCCCCTGTTCCGGAGTCAGTATTAGATATTCCAGGCACGATCTCGGTAAAGCAGTTTACTTTTGCGGGCAACACGGTATTTGATGCGGCAGAATTAAACCGAGAAATTGCCGATTTTACGCAACGGCCAGTATCTTTTGCTCAGTTAATACAGGCAGCCAATCAAATTACGGCGTTTTATATTAACCAAGGTTACATCACCACGGGAGCTTATATTCCCGAACAAAGTTTAGACTCAGATACCGTGACGATCCAGATTGTCGAAGGAAGCTTGGCGGAAATCGAAGTAGATGTTCAAGGCAGATTAAAACCAGACTATATCCGCGATCGCCTGGTGGGGAGAATTGGCACTCCCCTGAATATCAATCAATTACAGTCCGCCCTACAGTTACTCCAGTTAAATCCGCTGATTGATAAGCTGACTGCCGAGCTTTCTGCGGGAATTACCCCAGGAACAAATATCCTCAGAGTAGCTGTAAACAGCGCTGATACTTTTGATATCACCCTAAGATTAAACAACAATCGTAATCTGAGTATCGGCACTTTTGAACGGGGTTTGCAGTTGAGAGAAGCAAATTTGCTGGGGATTGGCGATCGCCTGCGTCTGACCTATGACAACACCGATGGTAGTAATCAATTTGGTGGTGGCTATACCCTACCTCTCAATGCTAACGATGGCACTCTAGAGGTTAATTTACGCTGGGGAGAAAATGAAATTATCCAGACTTCTTTCGAGGACATTGATATTGACATTAAGACTCGCAACTACGATCTGACTTGGCGACAACCATTGTTCCGGCGAGCGACTCCAGAAGTATCTCAAGAATTAGCTTTCAGTCTCACCGCCGCCAGGAGAGAAAGCGATGGCACAATTATGGACGAACCACAGGCTCTAACTCCTGGGGCAAATGAAGACGGAGAAATTAGAACTTCGGTAGTGAGCTTTGGTCAAGAATGGCTACAGCGCAACCGTCAGCAGGTTATTTCGGCTCGTTCTCAGTTCAATCTTGGTCTTGATATTTTGGATGCCACTATTTTGGAAGATGAACCTGATAGTCAATTTTTTAGCTGGCGCGGACAATTTTCTTATTTGCGCTCGCTCAGTCAACCTCAGAGGGGAATTGGCTCAACAGTGTTGCTGCGTTCGGAATTACAGCTAGCTGCCGATCCGTTGATTTCTACCGAACAGTTTAGCCTGGGTGGGGCAACAACAGTGCGGGGCTATCGTCAGGATGCCCTACTAACCGATAGTGGATTTTTGGCAGCGGCAGAATTTCGACTGCCCGTAGCCCGTTTACAGCCCCTTAATGCCACCCTACAGTTTGCTCCATTTATCGATTTTGGCACTGGCTGGAATAATGATAGTGAGGAAGTGGAGTTTAGCACTTTGCTCGGCACTGGATTCGGTCTACTATTACAAACACCAGAACGTTTTTCGGCACGATTTGACTGGGGTATTCCTCTGATTAATAGTGAAGATCTGGGTGATTCTTTGCAAGAAGATGGGGTGTATTTACAGTTAGAGTATAGTTTTTTTTAGTTGCTGACCAGGTTGTCCCAGTTCATACTACTCAATGGTTAACGGTTGATGCTACATCATAAATTTTTGCAGAAATTTTTATCTTGCCGTCGTCTCCTCATCTTTCTACTTTCATTCTGGTTTGCTGTTGCGGTTCATCTTCCAGCTCAGTCTCAAGTTGATGGACAGGGTTTGGCTTTCCAGGCACAGCAGCTTTACCAGTCAGGAGAATTAGCCTCAGCCGCAACCGCTTGGCAACGGGCAGCCGACAGATTTGCCGCCCAAGGCGATCGCCAGAGCCGAACTAAAAGCCTAATTAACCAGTCTCAGGTATTGCAGGATTTGGGACTTTATCCCCACGCCTGTCGCAGTATCCTTCAGGCTTTTGAGCTAGCAGAATCTCCCCAGTGTGAAGCTGCCCAAATAGAACAGTTAAGACAAACTCTAGAACCCCAGTCTTTGAGCCTCGTTGAGGGAATTGGCTTACGTAGTTTAGGCTGTATTATGCAAAAACTGGGATTACTATCCGAGGCACGCCAACTGCTCCAGCTTAGTGAGATCGCTACCCAGAATTCTCCAGAGCAGGGGGTAACTCTTTTGGCACAGGGCAATGTTCAGCAGGCATTGGGCAATCAGATACGCGAACGCTGGAGTTACAGCTACATTACGGAAATAATTGATCGACAAGAGCCGAGTAATGCTTTACAGCCCTATCAGGAGGCGTTTCAAGCCTATAGAGCTAGCGCTCAGCAGGGAGAGCTATTGACCCGAACTCAGGCACAGCTTAATCATTTGGCTCTGCTAATTGAAATTGAGGCTTGGTGGCAACCGCAGACTTCGAGACGAATTCAATCGTGGCAGAGACATGGGCAAGCAATGTTGGTAACGATAGCAGATAATTTTACCGCTTTGCTAGGCAGCGAATTAGCCCAGAAGAGAACTACTTTGATTGAGCAGATTAGGGCTAATTTACGCCAGCTACCGCCAACTACCCCGGGAATCTATGCTCACCTCAACTATGCCCAGAGCCTAAGCAAATTGGGGCAAACTGCGGCGGCGGAATCTATTTTACAGACCGCACGGCAACAGGCACAGTTAATTCAAGACCAGCGTAGTGAAAGCTATGCTTTAGGCTATCTAGGGGAAAATTATGGTCAGCAAGGGGAGTTAGAGCGAGCGACCGCCTTGACCAACCAAGCTTTGGCTGTAGCGGAAACCCTCAACGCCACAGCAGATGCTCGGGAAATAAGCTATCTCTGGCAATCTCAACTGGGTAAATTGCTGGAACAATCTCAGCGCCCAGAAGAGGCAATCGCTTCCTATACCCTAGCTTTTAATACCCTCCAGTCTTTGCGTAGCGACCTCAATACGAATAATCAGACAGTTCAGTTTAATTTTCGCCAGTCAGTCAAGCCAGTTTATCTGAATTTGGCAAATTTACTCCTGAAAAACGATAACTTTGCCGCTACGAAATCATTAACCGCCATCAATGCCACAACTGCAGGAGAGAATGAGGACAATCTAGAGCTGGCTCGTCAAGTAATCGAGTCTTTACAGCTTGCCGAGCTAGATAACTTTTTTCAAGACCCCTGCTCGACTACTGCTGATATCACCGTTAAGATTGACGACCTGGACTCCCAAGCAGCGGTAATTTATCCCATTGTTTTAAACGATCGCCTAGAGGTGATTCTTTCGGTAGCAGGTCAACCCCTCAAACGTTTTACCACCAACATTCAATCAGCTGTGGTTGATCGTACCCTAGACGGGCTGTATGACAGTCTTTATAACCAAAGCGTTAATAACTCTGCCGTCAATATCTTTCGTACAACTCCCCTTAATCCTAGAGAAATTGAGGAAAATACCCAGGCATTACTGCCAAATTTACGAGAAATATATCGCTGGCTAATTGAACCCTTAGCTGATGAACTGACCTCAAATCAAGTTGAAACCCTGGTTTTTGTTTTGAGCGGTAAGTTACAAAATGTGCCAATGGCAGCACTTTATGATGGAAAACAGTACTTACTAGAAAAATATGAGGTGGCATTAGCCCCCAGTCTGCAACTTCTCAATCCCACATCAACCTCTAGAAATAACCGCAGGATCCTAGCCGCTGGGCTAAGTCAACAGGCAGAAATTAAAGGGGAAATATTTCCCGCTCTGAATAATGTACCCCAGGAACTAGATCAGATTACGCAAATTTTTCCGCGATCGCAACAGTTACTTAACCAAGAATTTACCGCTGAGACTATTAAACAAAAACTTCAGACTGGCTTTGACCTGGTTCATCTGGCTACTCATGGAGTGTTTAGCTCCGATCCAGAGCAAACTTTTATTGTCACTGGCGATCGCAACACAATCGATCTTGATACCCTCAGCACTCTGCTAAATTCCAGTCCCAGTCCCCCCGAACTAGTTATACTTAGCGCCTGTGATACTGCCATCGGCGATGAACGTGCCGCATTAGGACTAGCAGGGGTTGCCGTGCGTTCTGGCAGCAGTACCATTGGCTCGCTGTGGTCGGTAGAAGACGTTTCCACTAGCAAGCTGATGAGTTGGTTTTATCAAGAATTAGAAAATCCCGCCACGAAAAAAGCTCATGCTCTGCAACAGGCTCAGTTATCCCTCATCCAGTCTCTTCGTGATCAGCCGCCTCTACTGGAACTAAAGCAGTTGCCACCCCACCCTTATTTCTGGGCTGCCTATGTTTTGGTGGGCAATTGGCAGTAAATAATTAACAATGAATAATCAGCAATCAACAATTTAATGTATCTCTTTAGACAATAAATAAGCCTGGGCTATCTTAACGATTCTGGCAGATGCTTGACCATCACCAAAAGGATTGATTGCCGTTGCCATCTGCTGATACAGCTTGTCATTTTCTAATAATTCGGCAGTTGCCTCAACGATGGTTTGAGGATTCGTGCCGACTAGCTTGGCTGTCCCTCCCTGCACTGCTTCTGGTCTTTCTGTAGTTTCGCGCAACACCAATACTGGCTTACCCAGACTGGGGGCTTCTTCTTGTAAACCACCCGAATCTGTTAACAATAGGTGGCAACGAGCAATTGCACCTACTAACTCGCCATAGTCCAGTGGCTCAGTTAAAAATACCCGTGGATGTTCGCCCAAGGCTGCTTTAATTGGCTCACGAACGGTAGGGTTACGGTGAAGAGGCAGCAGCAAAGCCGTATCGGGAAAACACTCTAGAACAGTTCTAAATCCTTGCAATATGTCATCTAAAGGCTGACCCCAGTTTTCGCGACGGTGAACCGTAGCCAGCAAAACACGGTATTTTGACCAGTCTAAGTTAGCCACTTCACAGTCGGGTTCATTTTCTGCCACCGTTAGCAGGGTATCAATTACTGTATTGCCAGTATGGTGAATTTCTCCCGTCACCCCCGACTTCTGAAGATTGGTGACGGCAAGCTCAGTTGGTGCAAAATGCAGTTGGGCGATTTGGGAGATGAGGCGACGATTGGCTTCTTCTGGGTAAGGATTATATAAATTATCAGTACGTAAACCTGCTTCTACATGAGCGATGGGAATCTGCTGATAAAAAGCAGCGAGAGCAGCAGAAAAGGCGGTTGTGGTATCACCCTGAACAAAAATTAGCTGAGGCTTGATCTGGGCAAAGATTTTTCCCAAACCCTGCAAACTATCACAGGTAATGCTGCTCAGAGTTTGCTTCGGCTTCATAATACCCAGATCATAATCAGCCTGTAGATTAAATAACTCCATTACCCGATCAACCATCTCACGATGCTGTCCTGTCAAAATTAGATGGGTTTTAATCTTTGTGAGCTGATTGAGCTGTTTGATAACTGGAGCGAGCTTAATTGCTTCGGGGCGAGTGCCTAAAATTACTCCCACGGAAATTGGTCTAGTCATACATCCCTCAACACAAGAACAAAATCAACTGTTCTAGACAGTTGTTTTAGACAGTAAAAAACCCAGTATACTCTGGGCTTTGAGGTTGAGTATTGGCGATCGCCAATATCTAGAGAATATATCTAGAGAATATTTACGTTGGGGACTCCTTATTTTTATTCGTTTCTACCAAAGAATTACAGGCAAAAATCTTGTTTATATCAACTTTCCTCTAGTCTTTTTGAGGGAAAATGAGGATCATTATTAGTTATTTCTTAATTGCTTTCAAACTGACAAGTTAACGGACAGGATGCATAAACAGGGGTGTTGAGCAAATCTTTTTCACCATGAAGCCAGTTTAACCAGCTCACTTCTTCTGGGTGAATTCCTTTTAAAGACAGCACCGCTGCGCCAAAAATGACGATCGCGAGATTAAGACTAAAAATGCTTCCTACTACAACTAAAACCGCACTAGCAGGTAAAACTGTTTGTAAAATAATCGTTGCTAATAAACCAACCGTAGCGACTAAAGCACCCACGGGGAAACCTACTACCAGTAAGCAAACTGTTAGAGTAAAGCTCCAAACCAAAAAACTTTTTATCAAGCCAATATAGCTATTCTTTCGGATCGTTTCCATATTTTTTAAACTCATGAACAACAACAACAACAACAAAGTCAAAACCGACCTTGATCTCTTCCTGATTTAACTAAGT
>JBCCNG010000248.1:0-6534 GCA_039025955.1 Cyanobacteria bacterium P01_C01_bin.72
AACTATCAACTATCAACTAAGAATACCAACATCCCTGAAAGCTAGTCATTCCTAGTCGATTATCATACTTTCTACCGTCATTGAATGATGGTTCAACGGTAAAAGATTCGGCATATTCTACCCAGTCAATACATTTATTTCTGCTATATATACCCGCAGAAACAACATATTTTCCAGGCATTATCTGATTGAAAAATTCTACATATATTGTTCCCTGTTTGGAGTCATGATTTACAGAAAATTCTGTATCTTTTTGCCATAAGCTAGATAAAACTTCTCCTGTAGCTAAAGAGTGAATTAAAACGAAAAATTCTAGTTTATCTACTGACTCATTAATCTGATATTCTAGAGAAATTTTAATGTTGCCAAATACAGGAACTATAACTTCTCCACCATCAATATCATTGAGAATGATACTAGTAATTTCTGCACGGCGATCGTCTTTGATATGTTGATAGTTCCGTTGACCATCTGCCGTCTTACTAGTGACAGTATTTTCCATATAGTTAACAATCATTTTTGCTGGCTCTCCTTGATCGATTAAAGTTCCGTTAGCCAAAAGACAGGCTTGATTACAAAGCTGTTTTACCGTAGCCATGTTGTGACTCACAAAAATTACGGTTCGTCCGTCCTGACCAACTTCCTGCATCTTGCCCAAACACTTTTGCTGAAAAGCACTGTCTCCTACTGCCAGTACTTCATCGACAATTAAAATTTCTGGTTCTAGGTGAGCAGCAACGGCAAAGGCTAGGCGAACATACATCCCTGAAGAATATCTTTTAACAGGAGTATCCAAAAACTTTTCTACTTCCGAAAAAGCCACAATCTCATCAAACTTTTGCTTTATTTCTATCTTGCTCATGCCCAAAATTGCGCCATTGAGAAAAATATTTTCGCGACCAGATAATTCAGGATGAAATCCCGTCCCTACCTCCAATAAACTAGCAACTCTACCCTTAAGTTTTATTTTGCCTGTAGTTGGTTCAGTTATACGGCTGAGAATTTTTAATAAAGTAGATTTACCTGCTCCATTGCGCCCAATAATGCCCAGGCGATCGCCCTGATTAATCGTGAGATTAAGGTCTTTTAAAGCCCAAAATTCCTCTTGATTTGCTTTTCTGGCTGATTGAGGTTTTCTCAGAGTATTAAATAGAGATTTAGTACCGTTAACCAAAGCATCTCTCAAAGTATGATATCCCGCAGCATCTTGATGCTGAATAATGTATTTCTTTCCTAAGTTCTCGACCTGAATTACGGGATTAGACATTACAGTGGTTTTTCAGTGAATATACTACGTCGATGATTAAGTAGTTACTAGTTGTTAGTTGTTAGTTATTCAAATTACGTCTGCGAAAGTTTTTTCCATACGGCGAAAAAACCAAATTCCACTTAAGAGTAAAAAGATAACTAGACTAATAGATAAAACTAGTCCTGGTATATAGAGGGTAGACTCACCACCAATAATTGCCCAACGAAAACCGTCTATGACCCCTACCATCGGATTTAAAGAGTAGAGCAATTGCCACTTTTGTGGGACAAGATTGCTGCTAAAACCAACAGGAGATATATATAATCCAAACTGCACCATGAACGGCACAAGATGGTGAAAGTCGCGATACTGGACGTTGAGGGTTGCCAACCATAAACCTACTCCCAGAGAAGCACCAAAAGCGATCGCCATCCACAAAGGCAAAGTTAAGATTCGCCACCCAGGGATAAAGTTGTACCAAGCCATCAGAGCGAGTAAAATAGTTCCCGAAATCAGGAAATCGACAAAACTTACTACCACTGCACTACTAGGAACAATTAGACGGGGAAAATAGATTTTAGAAATCAGATTGGAATTTCTAATTAGGCTATTGCTACACTCTGTCAGCGAATTGGCAAAAAACTGCCAGGGTAACATCGCTGCGAACACTAAAATCGGATATGGCGCATTGTCTGCGGGTAATTTGGCAATTTTGCCAAAGATTACCGTAAAGACAACCATCGTTAAAAATGGTCGAATTAACGCCCAAATAACACCGATCGCTGTTTGTTTATAACGAACTAAAATATCCCGCCAGGCAAGAAAATAAAATAACTCCCGATAGCGCCAAATATCCTGCCAATAATGACGTTCACTCCGTCCCGCTTCAATAACTAATTCTGTCTGATGATTCATTAATGCCTAATTAGGGATGAACAATAAAACCAGTATCAAAAAATGCCCCGTTCATACCAATCAATCGGCTTACTACATGGGTTGAACTATGCGCCTTTGTTACTCCTTACTCCTTACTCCTTACTTCTTACTCATCTTCACCGCCGCCGAAATTGCTCTAACAAACCCTTCTTCGCTGCTGGTTTAGTTTGCCTCACGCCGCTATATTCTTGAGTCTGATTGTAATAAGAATCGTAATAAGAATAGGCATAGTAATCTAATTCAGGATCGACCATATTAGCAACGACACCCGCGATATGGCACTGACTATTTTGTAAGATCTCTACCGAGTTAGCAACCGCCTTACGACTTGCCCTTTCAATAGCGGTGATAAACAGCATCGAGTCAACTTCTTGAGCCAAACTTTTAGCATCGGCAATCACGCCAATAGGAGGAGTATCAATAATCACGTAATCATAAGCCTGTGACCATTGCGCCACTAATTGTTTCATTCTCTCAGAATTTAAGAGAGCGATCGGATTAGGAAAAGTTGCTCCCGCCGTAATCAAATCGAGATTATCAATCTCTCCCGATTGAATTTGCTCTGACCAAGGTGTTTCCTGGGCAATAATGTCACTCAAGCCAATATTGTTCTCTGTTTTAGCTAGCTTATGTAGCTTTGGTTTACGTAAGTCCCCATCCACAACTAAAACTCGTAAGTTAAATTCCGCCAGGACAATACCCAAGTTGTAAGAAATAGTCGATTTTCCCTCAGCAGAAGTAGAAGAAGTAATGGCGATGGTTTTAATCTGTTTACCATCCGCTACCAGGTAGCGTAAATTCATTGCCAGAGAGCGTAATCCTTCGGTGTAGGAAGAATAATAAGAATAAGCCTGCTTAGTAGTGTAAATATTTGCCGCAACACTCGGTTCAGATACTCTAGGAACAACCCCTAATAATGGTAGCTGGGTAATTTGCTTAACTTCATCTACCTGCTTCATAGTCTGGTCTAGCTGCTGAAGAATAAAAGCGATCGCTAAACTCAAGAATCCCCCCGCAATGAGAGCCTGAATCAACCCCTGTTTGATATTGGGAGAGACTGGTTTACTAGGTAAAAAGGCTTCGTTCAAAATCCGCCAAGGAGCAATTTCCTCCGCCTCGGAGATGGTCAGTTCCTGTCTTCTTTCAAGCAAATAGTTATATGCCTGAGACTTAAGATCTACCTGGCGTTTTAGTTCAGTAAAGGTTTGCTGTAAGCCAGGAATATCGAGGAATTTACTGTTAGCATCAGCCTGGGATTGTAACAGCGTGGTTAACTGTCCCTGTAGACTTGCAGCCTGGTTTTGTAGCTCTAGCTGACGACTAGCCAAGATTTCTAGGGTTGACCCTTCAGAAGACACCCTTGTCCCCGACTGAATCCGACCTGAACTGTTAATCTCAGAGCCATTTACAGATCCCGCAGTTTGCTCAACGCCGCTAGCGCTAACATCTACAGCAGCAGTGTCCCCTATGGCTTCCCCCGCTGGTGTATCCGTATAGCTGGGGGCTAGCACAATCCGCTTAAGTACCTTAGGAGAAACCGATTTACCTAAAACCTGTTCGGCTCTTTCCTGAAGCAGTTTTTTTAATTCCTGGCGCTTGTCCTTGAGGTTAGCTAAGACATGATAGTTATCGGTAAAATCAACTTTACCTAAGTTATATTGCGTCTCGACATCTTTTAATTGCCCTGCCAAATTCTGATAAACACCATCCTGACTCAAGACAGAAGAGGCGACCATCGTGTCAGAATCCTGTCCCAGATCTCCTAGCTGACGGTTCAATTCTTCTAGTTGCTTGCGGTTAAGAGCGATCGCAATTTTGGTTTGTTCGATTTGCTCGGCTACGTGCTGCTGTAACCCTTCTGCTTCTACTGCTGATAGTTCAGGATCAACTAGCTGATTAGCCTGTCTAAACTGGCGAATTTCCTTGGCTGCTTCGTCTAACTCAGCTTGAGCATTGGGTAGCTGACTATCAATAAAGGCGATCGCATTAGCCGCCTGCTGTTTCTGTCTTTGCAGGCTGTAATCAATGTATGTTTCACCCAGAGTTTCTAAAATTACTTTTGCTTTTTCTGGATCAGTATCCGTATAGGAAACGGCTAAAACATCCGTCGGCACTTTATTTACAATTGCCTGATGAATTGCCAGATTTTTAACAACTTTTTTTAGTTCTAAATCGGGATATCGACCCTTAAGCTTCTCGATAGCTTGATTCACCATCGAGTTACTGCGTAAAACAAAAATTTCTGTCGATAAATCTTTGAGAGTGTAATATTGACTACCTACCGCTAAAGAAGGTGCAACAGGAGCAGACTCTTGATTTTGTGGGCTTTCTAGCAGAATTAGACTCTCGGAACGATATTCAGCAGTTTGCAGTGCTGTAATCAAAAATATACCTGTAAAAGAGGCGATTCCCACAGCAAGAGCTGGTTTCCAGCGCCGATATACGACCTGTTTGAACTCCGCTAAGGAAAACCCAGTTTCGCGATTGCTAACTGAATTTAAGGCACTAAGATCTACAGTTTGAGGACTAAAATTTTCTTGGCTCATAGCTTATTTATCCTGAAAAAGTTACCCCATAAAGCAAAATTTTTCAGGATTTAGTTAAAGATTAAAAATACTGGGAGAAATAATTCGGCTATCTTGCCCGTTTATATTATTTTTCTTCTTATATAGCCGCTTCAGTACTTCTACCAGTTTCTCTGGCAAAACTAATTGCTATTCTGCTTATCTCACCGTGTTGCAAATTACATTTTTAATTCCATGTTTGTAAAGACCCTATTTCTCTCAATTCTTAATTCACTACTAACTCAATCATCGTTCCCAATTACCATTAATCTTGCCCAACCAGTACTTTTCCAAATCATAAAAAAGAGAATAGCAGAAATTAAAGCTCCTAAATTCCACTTGAGACACTTCTTCAATAGCAGAGATTTTTTCTGCGCCCGAAATGCTTCTGCTTGGTTGGTAATGCTGTCTTGATTACTTTGTAAATTAGCAATAATATCTGTCTTGAGCTTTTCGGTATTAACAGAATCAGGAATATGTACCTGCTGTCTTGCTTGCTGCTGCAAAATTTCCCCAATCTCAGCTTTAGAATTAGCCGCTGCTAACTGTTCTTTAAACTGCTGAATATTATCCTTTTGGCTGACAAACTGAGCGTTGGCAGTAGCATTATGATGATTATAAATCCGAAAACTATTGCTGATATTCAGAGGAATCATCAACATCAAAAACACTGCGGCAAACAAAGAAGCCCAGGATAAAACCTTCAGAATCTTGGCTTCAATCGGCGCGCGATCGCTTTTTTCACCATAATAAATTAAAACCATGCCCAGCAAAGTAACAGGAATTCTTTCGACAATTGTTCCCATCGTCTGAAACTCCCACAGAGGATTCATCAACTGGGGTGGAATTAGCAAAAACAAAAGATCGATCAGCGCCATCAACAGCAAGCCGTAACCGACTAAACGCAAAATGCCCGAAGAAAATATCTGTTTCTCTCGATCCTGTAGGATAGTCATTGAATCTCTAGATCTCGATTAAATTTAAACCTGTCTAGTATAGTCCTGTCCTTAATTTTTGGTCATTATAGTCGTTCTAATTAATTTCCTTATGATTGACTAGTACCGCTACGCATAAATGCCTTCTGCCTTCTGCCTTCTGCCTCAATATAGTTTTCTTTTTTTATTCTGTGTGACCCACCAATAGGCTGAGAAGTTTTAAGCCCAACTGGCGTTTTAGAGCATCTTGAGCGAGAAAACCATCTATTAATTGCTGGATAACCCAAGATTTAAACTTTTTCGCTATAACGGTTTGATATATTGCTTTTGATAAACACAAAATACCGACACAAACTACGGCTTTTAAAAAGTAGCTGACTGGTAAAAGATAGCCCAGCAGAATACTCATAACGAGAGTGACCATTGCCCAAACCACTGGTATTAACCAAGAATACCAAGTAGCGGATTTAAGTGGCAGTTGGGTTATAATCTCGCTGATCAGCCAGTAATGAGCCTGGGATAGGGAATTAAGTAAAGCTGGGTCGTCAACAAGCTGCTGTTGAACTTGCTGAGATATTGCACCTTGGAAATCGATTGTGCTACGTAACAGAGTAGTAGAATTTTGCGCTTCAGATGAATATTGAGTGGAAAAAGTGAGGGATGACTGACTAGCTGCCCACTGCTGCTTGAGGGATCTGCTTGGGGCTTGTTCCAAAGATAGATGCAGCAAGGCATAGTGTCTGAGATTAGCTAAATTTGTGGGCGAAAGTACCAGTCTGCTTTGGCTGGCTATAATCTGCTCGATCTCTTGAGTTGCTTGGGCATCTAAGCAAAAACATACCTGCCAAGG
>JBCCNG010000249.1:0-6529 GCA_039025955.1 Cyanobacteria bacterium P01_C01_bin.72
CGGTGGATTTTAGTCCCGACAACCAAACTATTGTCACCGCAGGAGAGGACAAAATCTTGCGGCTTTGGAAGGCGGATGGTGTCTTGTTACATGCTCTTGAGGGACATGAAGCACGAATTTGGGACGTTAAGTTTAGCCCAGATGGTCAGGTTATCGCTACGGCAAGTCGCGATCGCACTGTCAAACTCTGGAGTCCTGATGGTCAAGAGATTCTCACCCTTAGCGGTCATCAAGATGCAGTTTTGGCGCTGGCTTTTAGCCCAGATGGTCAGATTATCGCTACGGCAAGTCGCGATCGCACTGTTAAACTCTGGAGTCGTAATGGTCAACTGTTAGACTCAATTGAGGCTCACAATCAGGAAATTCACGACTTAGCCTTTAGCCCTGGTGATTCAGCTTCCGCGGCAGCACAATTATTAGTCACAGCCAGTAATGATCGTACGGTTAAACTCTGGCGCATCGAGCAGAATAAAATTTTGTCTCAACCACAGCGGGTGATAGATTTTATTGGAGATGAGACGCGAACTGTGTCTTTCAATCCTGACGGCAAAACATTTGCTGTAGGTAGTCAAAACGGCACAATACGGCTATTTGAGCGAGACGGTAAAATCAGACATACTTTCAGAGCGCATCAAAACGCTGTTAGCCAGCTAGAGTTTAGCGCCGATGGAGAAACTCTGGTTTCAGTCAGTTGGGATCAGACTATTAAGATTTGGCAGAGTGATGGCACTCTGATTAAAACTATCACCGATGATAGTCAAAGGATCTGGGGCTTGGCTCTAAGTATTAATAGCGAGATCATTGCTACGGCAGGTGAGCGTTATGGAGTCAAACTTTGGCGATCGCAAAATACCCTTTTAACCAGATTTAGAGGGCATAGGGCAGCAGTAATTGATGTTGCCCATCATCCTACTTTAGATATAATTGCCTCTGCCAGTGATGATCAAACTATCAAATTAACCGATCATCGGGGCATGTTACTCGCCACCTGGCAAGGTGAGCTAAATGGAGTTTTAACAGTTGCTTTCAGTCCTGATGGTAGTTCATTAGTTTCAGGACACAACGATGGTAGAGTGCGACTCTGGCAAATTTCCCCACACGACCCCACCAAAACCACCAAAGTTATCAATCTCAGCGGACATCAGGCTTTAGTTTGGGGCGTTGCCCATAGTCCAGATAGTCAAATGTTTGCTACCGCTAGCGAAGATAATACTATCAAAATTTGGAATCGACAGGGAAACTTACTGCAAACTCTTACAGGTCATCAAGATGGAGTCCGCAGCGTTACTTTTAGCCCTGATGGTAAGTTAATCGCTTCTGGCAGTTTAGACAACACCATTAGGCTTTGGAATCTTCAGGGAGAGCTTTTAGCTACTCTCAAAGGGCATCAGGGAGCGGTCGTTGCCGTAGATTTTAGTCCTGTGGTTGCCGAGCAAACATATACCCTAGCTTCGGCAAGTTGGGATACTACTGCCAAGATTTGGCGCATTGAACCAGACCCACAAAACAATTACACCGGCACAGTAGAAGTAGAGATCAACGAGCATCAAGAAGGATTGAGAGGAATTAACTTTAGTCCTGACGGTCAAACAATTGCTACCGCCAGTCGCGATCGCAGTATTCGGCTTTGGCAGCGAGATGGTACTCTACTTAAAACTCTCTTTGGACATGATGGAGCGGTATGGCAGGTAAATTTCTCTCCTCAGGGTAACACCGTGGTTTCTGCCAGCGAAGACAAAACTGTAATTGTTTGGGATTTAGCACGAATCAACCAGCTAAATTTGTTAGCCTATGGTTGCAACTGGGTTAAAGACTATCTAACTAATAATCCTGATGCCGAAAACCCTGATCTCTGTCGTGAATATCAGTAGTATGGCTATTTTAAACCGCGTCTAGTTTGAAACCCGTAGTTCAAAAGTTAACTGTTCGTCCTAGAGGATATGTTATGCCCTTGTGGTACACTCAATGCGGCAAGTGCAAGCCTCTTCGCATAAGGGATTAGGGACTAGGGACAGAAAAAATTATGTTGTTTGTCAATAAAAGAAGATCATCAATATCAGAGTATTTAGTATTGTAGAGCGATCGCCTTTAGTAAATCTATTTACGCTTAATTCGGCGAACTTTTTTCAGACTATCAGAAGTCAAAGGCTGATTGTCAGGATCGGCAAGAGCATTTGCTTCAATTTCTGACTCACTCATAGAGTTAACTCGTTCCACATCAGTTAAATCTTCCGCTCTTCTAGCTTCTTCAATAGTCATTCGAGTAATAGAGGTTTTTTTCATATCTAGTTGCCTGACGCGCACTGATTAATCTGATTACATCACCCCGATAGGTGTAGACGACAGCTAAAATTTGTCCGCCAGTTTCTCCAACAGCAATATATCTGTCTTCACCATAATCATAACGGCTATCTTCAAACTCTACAGTAGAGCCATCAAAAATCTGAATGGCTCGAATAAAATCGATGCCATGCTTTTGTAGATTGGATAAGCGTTTTTGTTTATCCCATTCAAACTCAATGCTCAAGCTCGATCTAATTACTTACGAAGTATGAGGCATAAACATCATAGAGGGCGATCGCTCTACCATTGAAGTTAAAAACACTGCGATCACATTTGTCCGCAGCATTTAATTGTGAACGCCGTAGATAAGTTTCACAATGCAGGGGTTAGATAGCATCGAGTCGGAAATGTTGTCGAAATCCAGAAGCGTTTGGCTACTCCCTGTCATTTACATCTTTGTTACTTATTATTTGACCAATAGGGACTAAGCGATCGCTCTATTTGTTCATGGGGAGCGCTTTTAATAAAGCTTCAAATCGTTTCTAGGATCGTAAACCTCTAAAACAGAATTAGGGAGTAGTTTGTTAACAAATATAGCCAAGTTACAAGTATCTGAGCGTTTTGTCGACTGAAATTTAAGAGCTTCTATTTGAGGGTGATTATAAATTAAGCTACCTAAACTTTGAGTATAAGAAGGAATTTTTAGAATATCTTGGTGATATTCCCAAGGCTGATTTATTTCTTGCCAATCAATATTCGCCGATTTACATTTAATGCTATCACTGATATCCACAACATTAGAAAGACGAGCTTTAAAACAAACTACAGTATGAGGTGGTAAAGGTTTTTTGTCACGTTTTAAACCATAAAATTTCTCTGTGGTTGCAGTATTATCTTCCTCTCCACAATACAAACAAGGAAAAGATTGTCCATTAGGCGGACGATAGTTATATCTTCCTCCACTCTTTTCTGCTCCTGTAGTTGATAAAGGATTACCCGAATAACGATAGTTGACTGTGCGGTAAAAGTATTGATTTATGCTAGTAATAACAGCGTATTTTAAGTTGATTTTGCCAATAGCACTATGAATACGCTGCTGTTCTATTGTTTTTTCAAGCATGCACAGTTTAGTTTATTTAGTAACCAGCCGAATCTCCATGATATATGCGCTCTACTAGTTGTACTACTGCATCGACATCATTCACTAATAGCCGATCTAGAGGAGATATCCCACGCCATTCTATTAGTGGTTCTTTTAACCAGGCTTGTATATCTGCCAGAGAACCGTCAGTTAACTCCCAAAGCATTTTCAGAGCATAGATTAGAGATTTTATTTTTTCCACAGTCTTAGCAGAAGCTATATCTCTTTCTACTGTGCGAATATTGACACCAGCAATTTTAGATAGCTGGGTATAGTTAACACCAATAAATTTAGCTAACTGTTTGAGACTCAAATCTCCCGATTTATAAATCGGTAAAACTGGTTTGACCGCAGATAAGGTTGATGTAGACATGAGCGTAATTAGTCATTTACTCTTCAATGCTACAAAAAAGTTTTTAAAAATGCAACAAAAATGTTTGTTTTTATGTCGTATTTATTGTTGAGCCAAGTACCAGCGATCGCTTTATCCCATCACCCAAACCAATCAATTAAACTCATAAGCTTTCAAACTATCAATCAATGTTTTTTGCTTTATATAGAGATATAAACTGTTGGTATTGCTGTAACTCCATAGTGCTGACGAGAAAAAATGAAAAGTATAGTTGAAACCGCGATTGTTTCTGCCGACCAAATGAGACAAATTGAATCGCAGATCTTTGCGGCGGGGATGCCAGTAGCGGCGCTGATGGAAAAGGCAGCAAGGCTCTGTTTCAACCAGATTATGAGTCTTTACCCCCTACCGACAACTACTTTAGTCGGCATATTAGCAGGTCCAGGACACAATGGCGGCGATGCTTTGGTGATTGCTCGTGAGCTATATCTGGCGGGATACCAGGTCAAAGTCTATCGTCCTTTTTTTAAGCTCAAGCAACTGACCGCCAATCACGCTAATTATGCCGCTAGTTTGGGGATTCCTTTTTATGAAGAGATTGAGGCTTTAAGTAAATGTCAGCTAATTATTGATGGCTTGTTTGGTTTTGGTTTGACACGAGACTTGCCAGAGAATATTGTGCAACCAATTGAAACTGTTAATAGCTGGTCGATACCCGTAGTTAGTATTGATCTTCCTTCAGGGATTCATACTGATACTGGGGCTGTAATGGGTAAAAGTATTAAAGCCGCTCATACCTTGTGTTTAGGTTTGTGGAAAAGAGCCTTTTTTCAGGATCATGCTCTGGAATACCTGGGTCATACTACCAGAATTGATTTTGGTTTACTACGACATCACATTTGGTCAGTATTGCCCCAACCAGTACCCATCAAGCAGATTACCAAGGCGATCGCCTTGAGCTTTCTACCCCTACCTCGTTCGGCTACTAGCTATAAGTACCGTCAGGGACATCTGCTCTTAATCTGTGGTTCTCGTACCTATGCAGGAGCGGCTATTTTAGCGGCATTGGGGGCAAGAGCTAGTGGGGTGGGTATGTTGTCCCTCGCCGTGCCAGAATCCCTCAAAACCCTGCTTACCAGTCATTTACCAGAGGCGTTAATATTTGGCTGTCCTGAAAACAAAGAAGGGGCGATCGCCTCATTACCCTTCTCGGCTAACGATTTGAGTCGCTTTGATACGGTTGCCTGTGGTCCTGGCATAACTACCAGTGCCACATCGGTAGTAACCAAGGTTTTACAATCACCCTGCCCTATAATTTTGGATGCTGACGGGTTGAATATCCTCGCAGAACATGATGTTGCTGAAGTTTTGGGCGAGCGCACTGCCCCGACTGTCCTTACTCCTCATTTGGGGGAATTTAAACGCTTATTTCCTGAAGTTACCGACCTTAACGATCGCCTAGAAGCAGTCCAAACTGCGGCTCACAAGAGTGGAGCAATAGTTGTACTTAAAGGAGCAAGAACGGCGATCACTAATGCTCAAGGATTGACCTGGCTGGTGGCTCAAAGTACTCCCGCCCTGGCTAGAGGCGGCAGTGGCGATGTTTTGACAGGATTGATGGGAGGATTAGCTGCTCAAAGTAATTTGGTCGAAACTCATAATGTGGCGCAAAATTTGCTCAATTCGGTAGCTGTAGCTGCTTGGTGGCATGCACAAGCAGGTATAAAAGCGGCACAGGAACGTACTGAATTAGGTGTAGATGGCACAACCTTAGCCGAATATCTTACTCCCACTATTAACCAGTTTTTATAGTAAATCTTGGTAACTACTCAGGTAGAAGTAGAGGAAGGATCAGGGGAGGCAAGACAAAAATTTGAGAGTTTTTAATTAATAAAAAATAATCTGCCATCCACATAGCTATTTTCGAGAATTGGTATCAGCTACAATCAAAAAGCTCAAACCAACACTAGCTAATCATCAATAACTGCATCGCGATCGAGTAATAATAGATTACGTAGACTACCAGTATCTAGATCCGTCAGCCACTGTTCTCCTGCATTAACGGTTTGTTCCGCCAGTTCTTTCTTGCTTTCAATAATGTCATTAATCCGTTCTTCGAGAGTTCCTGTGCAAACAAATTTGTGTACCTGAACATTACGTTTTTGTCCGATCCGAAAGGCTCGATCCGTCGCCTGATTTTCTACCGCAGGATTCCACCAGCGATCAACGTGAAAGACATGATTAGCCCTGGTTAAGTTTAATCCCGTCCCCCCAGCTTTGAGGGAGAGAATAAAGATTTTGGGGCCATTTGGCTCATTTTGAAAACGGTCAACCATTTCCTGTCTGGCTTCACGCGAAGTCGCACCATAGAGAAACATTACTTCCGCTTTTAACTTGTCTGAGAGATAGGGTTTAAGCATTTTGCCCCATTCGGAAAACTGGGTAAAAATTAACGAGCGATCTCCCTCATCGACAATTTCTTCCAGCATTTCCTCTAGACGCAGCAGTTTTCCCGAGCGATCGCTAAAATCTTCTGTCTTAACAATTGCCTTTTTATTACCATCTTTATCTAGTAGCTCGGGATGATTGCAAAGCTGTTTCAGACGCAATAGCAGGGTGAGAATTAAGCCACGACGTTTGATACCGTCTGAATCTTCAATCTCTTCCAGGGAGTTATCTACAAGCTGCTGGTAGAGTTCTGCCTGTTCTGCCGATAAACAGGAGATGAACGTCTTCTGTGGACTATCGGCAGA
>JBCCNG010000250.1:0-6503 GCA_039025955.1 Cyanobacteria bacterium P01_C01_bin.72
AACTATAAAGATTTAGATTCAGCAATTTCCCAAGCTTATAGTCAGGTCTCGGGTAAAGATATTCATGGTTGGTTTTCTCATTCCTGTTACTGTATCTCACCATTTTGAGAAACGCTATATACTTCCAATTTCTTGAGTGCATAATCACAAACTGATATTAATAAAAAAGCCCTACCGAGAAGTGGTTAACCTCTGATTGGTAGAGCGCGAAAATAAACAGATAAAAATAAACAGATAAAAGATAGCTAGTTGCTGCTAGCAGAAGAATCGCTGGAGTTACCGTTGTTTCCTGCTTCTGTTGTTTCTTTGTTCTCCGAGCTGTTGCCGTTATAGTTTCTTCTGCCGCGATTTCCATAGCGACTGGTTTGCTTACGGAACTTGCGCGCATTGATCTTATTACGAGCTGCTTTTTCTTTTTTTGCGTTACGACGTTTAGCCATTTAGGTATGATTCCTCATTACACAGTGAAACGCTTCTGAGAGTTTCTAGCATTAATTATCTAGTTGCCCCCAGAAGCGCAATTTCGACTTGTTTTAGAGCTTAAAAGCGATCGCGGCGACCACTAAAAGAACTTCTATCTTCGCGAGGTCTTGCTTTGTTGACCTTGATCTCGCGACCCATCCATTCTGCTCCGTCCAAGGTCTCAATTGCTTTATCTTCTTCTGCCTCTGTTTCCATTTCTACGAAGCCGAAACCACGTTTACGACCTGTTTCGCGGTCAGTAGGAAGATGAACTCGTTTAACTTTACCGTATTCTGAAAATACTTCGCTTAAATCTTCTTGGCTAACCTCATAATTGAGATTACCTACGTAAATTGACATGAACTGAATGTCTCCTGAATGCAAATTAGATGTGGAGAGTTTAAATTTCGGGAAAAAACCAAATCAATACTATACGGAAAAACCTATCAATACTGAATACAAACTGGATTGCCGATCTTTATCTCAATATGAATCCTAACACTTTATGCTATGAAAAGGGATCTTATGCTAAATGCAATCATTATTAATATATCTTACTGGTTCTTAATAATTTACTGTCCAGTTTTGACAAGTAGCAGCCTGTTGAAGATGCTGCTCGACTAAAGCAAAGGGAGCAGTAGTAGCGATAGTGGCAGGATAAACCTGATCTTGCCACATGGGATGGATAACAAGAGAACATTGCTGGTGATTAACTACAGAGTAATTTAGTAATGCTTTGACAACGGCGTTATCATCCCAAACCATGCCAGGTTGAGCGATTAGAGGATAGCCTGTTCGTGGATCGAAAAGATCGCTATGATAGCCACAATCCTGGAGGGCAAAAATTAAGCCACAGCCAAAACGAAGAAATTTTGTTCGCAGCTCATCCTTTTTGAGACTAGCTTGAGCAGAAGGTACTTGGAAGGAAACAGATGACTGTTGTATAACCAGGATTAAATAGCTGATCGGCACATTCCATCCGGGTAGTAACTGCTGTTGATGAGCGACTGCAAACCGATGAGGAGGAATGATGCAGATCTCAACTCCTGTACCTGATGATGTTTTATAAAGCATGAAAGCATGTTTGATTACTGAGTACAGAATCGTGGAAAAACAATTAAGACTGCTCAAAAGAAAAAGTGCAGCTTCTTTCAGAGGTAGATCTTTATAAGGAGACCAGCAAAGCTTCACTTATAGTCGTTCTAATTAATTTCCGTACCATACAAGTTATTAGCTCGTAAGTAGTGCGGCGCGTTAGCGCCAGTGTGTGCGAAGCACACCAGAACGCATATGTGTTCGCGTAGGTAGTAGGTAGCAGTAATAGTACGATACTTAAAATCAGATGGTTTCTATTTAGAATGACTATACTGCGTTAAATGTTAAATGCTCAATGTTAAATGTTTAACCACCGACTGCAACTGAGCTAATTTATCGGCAACCTTGCCTGTGGCTAACATCGATTCAGCCAAAGTTAAGCCAGATTCTAGGGTAGGTGCAATGCCAAAGCGCCAGATATAGAAACCACCGTTGAAGATAGCAGCAGGTTGCAATTCATTTTGTTTGCCTTGGATCACAGTTTTGATGAGAGCGATCGCCTGATTATCTGATTCTAGAGCAACATCAGAGCCATTCAAGCCATAGTCATAGGGATCAAGTAATAGCCGAGTAAAGTCTTTCCCTGATTGCCTTACAGCAATAATCCCTGTGCGGTTACGAGACAAATCGCAGCTACCTTCCAAGCCTTTAACTAGAATATAATTTTTTCTCTGTCTAATTTTAAACGTCTCGTGAAAACGCTCTTCAGTGGGAGGATGAACAAATCCAGCTACTAGTATACAGTCCCCATCGATCGGACACCAGGCTAACTCGGCGGTGGCAAAAGGTGGACGCTTACCAATTTGCTCACGAAAAGTCACAAAACGATGTGCTGCTTGAAAATGCTGTGGTAGATAAACAAAGCCAATCTTAGTTTGCTCGAAAATATTTTGCGCTTGAGAGAGGTTACAGGAAGAAAAATCTACTCCTAGCTGCTGCCAAATTTCGCTCAAAGGGATGCCATACTTAGTGGGAAGGCGATCGCCTCCGTGTAAAACTACGGGGATATCAACCGCTGCCAGAATCAATGCCGTAACTATGGTAACGGGAACAGTACGCGATCGCCCATCGTAAGGATTGCCCAATACAACTGGCTGATGCTGATGATGGTGACATACTTTTAACTTGTTGCCCAATTGATCAAAAGCATCAAGAATCCCCCCTAGCTCTTCAGGGGTAGGACGTTTAATTCGATGAGCAATCATAAATGCGCCTATTTGCGCAGGGGTGGCCAACTCCAACAGCATCATTTTGGTGGCTTGTGCTGCTTCTAGACGAGTTAAATTTTTGCTGGTATGAGTCCCACTGCCAATTCTTTTTAGTAACTCTAGAAACTCTTTGCTCATTGTGATGTTGATATTAACACTTGCTTAAAATACACCCTAGATTTGCCCTATTCTTCGGCGAGGAGGCGCTTAATTATTTGCCTTATCTTATCTACTCATTAACTGGGAACGCTGCATCTGAGATATCTGAGATGATTGTTCAAACTCTTTGACCAAATTACAAAAATGAGCGATGGGGGGAATCATCAGGCGATCGCTAGTCGTTACCATCACCACTTGGCGAGTCAAAACGCTACTTTCTCCCTGCTCTCCCTTCGTATTTAAAGCTAATGGTGGCTGTAAAATGGGACGGATTGCCAGAGTAGGATCGTTGTAAGAATCAATCAAAGCTTTGTGTGGTAGAAGAGCGATCATTTCTCCCTGACGAATTACCCCCCGAAAAGCATCAAGAGTATTTAACTCCATTGCCGTTTTAATTTGCACATTTTGATGATCAAACCATTCCTGCACTAATCTTTGCATCCCATAGCCATCTTTAAACACCACTTGAGGATACTTAACTAAGTCTAGAGGTGGAATTTGCTCCAGGTGGCTCAGAGGATGATTTGCCGACATGAGAACATCAATCTGTTCTTCGTAAAGCACCTCTAGCTCGATCTCTGCAGAGTTGGTTAAAAAGCGATTGTTCATCACAATTGCCACATCAATTAAGCCATCCCGCAACACCTTTAAAGCGCGATCGCTCCCTAATGCCGTAACTCTTAACTGTACCTCGGAATAGTCTAGGCAAAACTGCTGTAAGATTGGCGGCAAATAATGGGCGCAGACAGAATGAATTGCCGCTACGCATAGTTCAGGCTGCTTTCCTGTAATTAGGTCGGTACATTCTTGACTCGCTTTTTGCCATTCTTGACAAATTTTTTGTGCCCGGGGCAAAAGTTTCTCGCCTCCTAAAGTCAATTTGGCTTGGGTGCTCCGGTGAAACAGAGGTAATCCTAAATCTTGCTCTAGGGACTGTATTTGGCGGCTAATTGTTGATTGCGTTACACCACACTTTTTAGCTGCCTGCCCAAAACTTCTCGTTTCCGTAATGGCAATGAAGGCTTGCAGTTGCTCGATTCGCATACTTTCTCTGGCGACAAGTCGCTATACACTGAGACTTGTTATTTGTTGAACATAGCCGATTGTGTAAGACCTATTTGGTATCAATAACAACAAAATTTATTGCTGATTAACCAGTAGTAGCAAATTGCAGATTTAAACCCGCAATTATTGTCGGAGTCAGGCACAAAGTTATTGAGGACGAGGGAAGGTTGGGAGATCAACTGCCGCTAAGGATGTTGGTTTTTTACCTTGGCTTGACTTGGCTATTTTATTTTGATCGATGCCCGACTGCTCGTTCTTATTCTTTGATTTAGCGTTAGAAGCAGACCAGGTAGCTATTTCGGCTGCTGTTTTGATGGTTTCTGTGGTGCTGGGGGTGGTTTTTTTCGCTATGGTAGGTTGAGCAGGCTTGGGAATTTTAGTTTTGGGTAGAGCAATCTTGGGTTCAGGAATAGTTGAAGTTGACCAAGGTTGGATAAAACGATTGTGAGGATAATTCTGATTGCGACTATTGGTTTTTTCTTTGCGAGACGCTGCTTCTTGGTATCGTTTTAATTTAGCTTCTTGCTGTAACGCACTGTGCTGTTGCTGATTAAGCTCACTTTGCAATTCCTGACTTTCTTTTTCTTTGGCTACTAATTCGAAGGATTTGCGATTGTATTTTTCTTGTAAGAGAGTGCATTCTCTTTCAAGTTGAGCCGTCTGCTGTTGGGAAAGTTGATGCTGCTCAGATACTTGTTTAATAATTAGCTCTTGGCTATCTATCTGCTGCTGTGAGCAAGCTAACTGCTCTACTAGCAAAGCCACTTTCTCTTGATAGTTTTTCAGCTCTTCTGCTTGTTGAACTAACAATAAATCGGTACTTTTCGACTTTTCAATATATTTGTTGAACTTATTATCTATTTCCGCTAATTCCTGTTCCAGGCGAAATACTTTTTTGAGCAACTTACGGTTGTACTCTCGTAGCTTATGAGCAACCTTTTGCCAGTTCATTTTTGCCGTCAAAGACTCAGATTCTATTTCTTCGCCAGACGTTATCTCCTGAGCGGCTTGAGCTGTAACATCGCGAGGGAGCAAATCTGGTTCGTTTGTGATCGATGCACCAACTGCTGACCTTTCCTGAGACTGCTGCTTCCAGCCATCTTGTTCAAGAGATCGGTTAGATTCAGAATCGAATAAGTTAGAATTCTGGTTGGCTTCGCTCATAAGACTAGTATCTGTTATTTGTTCAAAATATAGCAGCAACTAAATCCAAAGGGCGTGAGTATTTTCTCGGAATCAGTATGTTCACTGTGTAGAAGAGAAAAAAAGCGAGCCACTAAATTAAGGTAAAAGTGTTGCCAGATTAACATCCTATGTTCAGCAAAGTCTGATACTAAATCCTGTTTTCATTGTAATACTTAAAACTTGTATAAAGGCAGAAGGCAGAGGGTTTTGAGTTTAATTCATGCCCTAAAACTTAAAGTATACTTTGGTAATCGGATTTAGTATGAAATATATTTACAAGCATAAAAAGGGTACACTATGGCTATAAGCTATGGGGATTCATTGGTGACAAGTTACCCTAAAACGCCAACTTTAACGGCTCATTAGTAGGGATTAAGAATGTTCCTTACTGCATAACTAGAGATTCCGCCTGAAAATCGGCAGAACAATAAGTGTCTAGTGATTGAGAGAACAAATCAGCAAATTCATTATTTTGCTCTATTTGCCTTGAATTTTGGACGCTAGAGCTTTCTGGTGCTTGATTACATTTTAATTGGGCGAGATTAGCAATCTCTTCATGCCAAATATTGGCTGATTGATAGAGCTTAATTTTTTCTTCTAGGGAAGCACTTTGCAGCTTGGCAGCAAAGCTAGATTCGAGTTCGATCCGTTTTACAGAGCCATCGGCTATGACATTGGGAATCTCAGCTCCTGCACATTCTTGAATTAAATACTAGCTATAGAGACTATTGAGCCGTAAAACATTATTATTGCTTTCGTCCATCAGATTGAGACTGACAATTCCTGGTTTATATCCTGGTTGAAACTCTGTTCGCGAGACAACCTGATTTTCTTGATTGAGCAGCAGTAAATCTAAAGTAGATACCTGATCCAGGTCGGGAACGTAAAATAACAGCTCAGGAGCGAGAGAAATTGTCAAAGCTTCAATCTCTTGAAGCACAAAAGGCTGCGGATTCTTTGTTTCTAGAGCCACACAGCCAATGCCTTTACCTCTAACGCCTCCTCCTTCATGCTCTCCTGTCGGAAAATCATAATATTCTTCTCCGTTAGCCAGGACAGAAGATGCTATCGCAACCACAACAGCAGAGTAAAGCTAACTGAGCTACATAGTTTTAAATAATTACTTTTAATCATTTTGCTCGAAGCGGGATTAATTTTTTTTAATAGCTTGCTTATATCTACTTGTATAACTTGGTTGTTATGAATATCTTATGTTGTTCCAACACTGGCGCCAAATCTGAGTAAAGAAAAAAAGAATTTGTCAAGAGGGTTTTTGAGAGAAACTAAGTATAAAACAAAACACTGTCTCCTCAAAAACCCATGCTAGAT
>JBCCNG010000251.1:0-6487 GCA_039025955.1 Cyanobacteria bacterium P01_C01_bin.72
AAATAAAAGTTACGCCAATTCCCGTTCCCTTTAAACTAGCAATTTGATGTAAACGCCGCATAGATATATTGATTGGGATAGACCGTAATCTAGTTAATCTTCTTGGTGAATTAACGACTCCAGATCGACTTGGAGGTTCATTTCTCTTGACTCGAACAACTTGAGGTTCTGCTACTGTTGTTCCTTGAGCCAACCGTCGAATTCCATTAATCGCGTCTGTATCTCCTGGTGATACCACTAATACCCGAATCCATAATTGCTCGGCTAGATCGTAGTTTCCGTTAACTTCTGCATTTAAAGCATCCAACTTCAAGGTTTCTGCATCCCTAAGGTTGGCTTTTTCAGGTAATAAAATTAAATGATATTTGGTGGCTGGTTCGGCGATTGCATAGGGAGTTTGTCTCGGTCTACGATAACTGCGGTTAATCTCGGGAACGCGATACCGCAAATATTGATACAGTCTCTCAACTGTCGCACAGTTCCCCTCTCCATGAATTCTTAATCCTTGCAGCAGACTATAGGTAAATGACCCTTGTTGTAATTCATCGATTTCGTAAGATCTTTCTGCGGGGCTACAGGAGGCAAGAGTAATTACTCCCTGTTGTTGTTCTTCTCCTACTCCCAGTCCTCTTGAGCGGCTCTCATCGCGACAGGCATCCAGTATCAACACGACATTATCTGCTCCACATTTTCTCAAACGTTCGGTGACATAAGCTAGAGAAATTGCCGAATTTTCTATTTCCTCTGGGTGCGAATCGACACCAGAAGGCATCAAATAATCTCGATCTGCATGGCGCATTCCATGACCACTGAAAAAGAACCACAAATTATCCCCTGGTGACAAGAATGGTTTTTCAAATCTGGTTCGCAAAAATCTCCGTAAAGTATCTCTACTAGGCTGAGAATTAAAGGGTCTAGTTCCATCTGTAATTGGGGGAGAATTGTCGGTAAACAGATAAACTCGATCAAAGTTTGCTTCATTCTTAAACCAGTCCGCCATTAACTCGGCATCATGCACTGCATATTTCAGAGTTGGTAGATTATCGTATTGATTTATGCCGACGCAAATTGCCCAGTTTTTAGCCATTCTCACCCGTTTAACTTGAGGCTCAGTTCTCAAGTATTTTACAAATGATATCAGTAGCTATACATAATGTAGTATTAATCTGCCAAATTTTTATCTTATAAAGTAGTTAACACTTCCAGTTGTTCTGATTGTAAAAGCGGTTGATTTCCACCTTGATATGGCTTCGGCTCAATTGTACCTTCATAGGATAAATCAGGAATTTTGTCTATGTATCTGCTTGAATACATCAGGCGATCGCTCAATCGTTTTTTGAATTACTATTCTTAATCAGAAAAAAAGTTCTTGACTTTAACCTTAGGGCAAAGTGTTAACTCGTAAATAGCAGAGATTTAGGTATTATTCATGCTTAAAATCAGTGACTTTGCTCAACTAAGTCGTATATCACCAAAAACCCTACGTCTTTATGACCGCTTAGGGTTACTCAAACCTGCCACAGTAGATCGTCAAAATAACTATCGCTATTATTCTGCCAGTCAATTACCTCGTCTGAATCGCATTCTTGTTTTTAAAGAATTGGGGTTCTCTTTAGAACAAATCAGTAAGTTACTAGATGACAATCTTTCTGTGTCAGAAATTCGCGGTATGTTGCGTCTCAAACAGCTAGAACTAGAACAAAAACTAGCTGAAGACGTGGCTCGTTTAAACAAAGTAACAATTCGTTTACAAGAACTAGAACTGGAAAAATCAATGTCTAACTATGAAATTATTCTCAAACCTGTAAAATCTCAGTTGGTTGCTGGCACTTTAGGAGTAGTTCCCGATTTTGATAATTGCACTTCCATCATTGAACAACTGTTTGATCGAGTTTATGGTTATGTTTTTAGTCAAGGAATCAAAGATGTTGGCAGTGGCATTAATGTCTATCACGAAACTAAATTACGAGATAAACACATCCCTTTGGAAGCAATTGTACCCATACCTCACACCATACCGAATGATAGTACTCAAGCTCCTTCAGTGTGGGTGTATGAATTGCCTGAAGTGGAAACCATGGCTTGTGTAGTGCATCATGGTTCATTTGATTCCTTGGGAAATGCTTACTGTAGCTTATTAGAATGGGTAGAGAAACATGGCTATCAGATTGCAGGTTCTACTCGCGAAGTTTACTTGCACTATGAAAGAGAAGGTGATCCTAATGAATATGTCACAGAGGTACAAATTCCTGTAGAAAAAGTCACGCAGTAGCTTAGGAAGCTAATCTTCAAAAAAGCGATCGCTCTTTTGAACTGCTTAAAAACTAAAAGCGATCGCTTGAAAACAGAACAATTGGACATATAAAAATTGGACATGTAAAAAACGAGATAAAATTGTGGCAAAGACAGAAATTATTTACCAATCTAATTTACTTGTCTGAATCAATCGTTGGACGACACTAATAACTAACTCAGGTTAATCTAGTTGTATTAAATGTCCACTATTTTCCGCAATGATACGTTGACTGTTTAACGATAGTTTGGTCAAATCTAACTGAAGCAATGCCCATTCCTGAAATCTTTCATAACTTATCTTTGAATCTTTAGAACCTCGGCTTAAAACAATCAAAGGTAGGCTGTCTAATGATGTAACCGAGCGAATCTCCTCAAAGCTCTTTCTACTTTTGATTGACCTTCGTAACCTGGTTCGAGAAAGGCGTAAGTTTGCCGCATCTACTATTTGTGGCAGAAAACGTCTTCTCGATGCTCCTTTAAGGGCTTTTGCAGTTTCTTGCAGTATTTGCTTGTATGATTCTGTCCATTCCATTTTGGAGAAAACAATCGGTGTTCTTCTCTTTTTTATCTTACACCTTGATTAGATATTTATTTAATTGGACTTCCCTTATTCCCACCTAATTGGTCTCTTATTTCCTTGCAAGTCCCTAACTAGGCTTACAGTTGTTGTCCATATTATTAATCTATGCTTTTTCCCGAAAGTCATCAAAGAGGGATAAGAAGTATTTGGATGTATTGGATAAATAGATAAAAAAAGATGTCCAAATTAATTCAGACATCTAGCAGTTAGATTTAATTGTTTAAAGCAATACCTTGGGCTAGTTCTGCGATCGCAATTTATAGTAATTTTAAATAAGAATTGCAGGAATAAATTTTGAATCAACTCTTCCCAATCTCCAGTCCCTAATCTCCAATTCCTAATCTCCAATCCCTTATGGATCGAGGCTTGCACTTTACGCATTGAGTGTCCCACAAGGGCATAATATATCCTTTAGTACGAGAACTAGGAACTTAGACGGCACAAAAATTAGTTAAAACGACTATATATTTAGAGTTGCGATCATTGAACTGTTAAATTGCTTATACGTACTCGAACAATTCGCTATTATTCAAATCGTGTTCATTGAGTTGGACATTCTCTAAGACAGCTACACCATCCCAACGATGGTCTACTTTTTCATAGAGATAAGAATTACCATTCCAGCTACCAAGCCAGTATTTACCGCTATCGCTAAGTTGGATTGTATCTTCGTGAGGAGTGAAGTCATGAATTACGACACAATCATGCCAGCCTTGGCTATTGTAGAAGCCACCAGTTTCGTCGGCGAGAACAAAGGTATCGCGACCAGCACCACCGTTCAAGCGATCTTCTTGGTTTGCACCTCTAGTAATGCTATCTGTACCCTGGAGTACATCATTACCAACGCCACCAAATAGGGAATCTGAACCAGCACCGCCAAAGATAGTATCGTTGCCGTCTTCCCCAAATAGCTGATCGTCACCAGCAGTTGCCTGGGTGTCAAAGATATGGGCTAAAGGATCGTTAGCAACACGGAAGACTTTAACATTATCAATGAAACCGCCGACACCATTACTATGCCCTGCTGCCCTGAATTCTAAGGAAGTAAAGTCATTCTGACCACCTTCCACTTTAAAATTAAACGTATTCCAGTTATTGCTTGTTCCACCTTTACCACTGAGAGTAGTGATTTTTTCGCCATCCCACCAGACTTCAACCTTACTAGGTGATACGTGTTGCCGTGGAGTGTAGTCAACAGAAAGTTGATAAGTCACCCCTGCATGGGTATCAATGTGCTGGATCATACCGCTGTTGCCATAGCTGTCTAGCTCAACCCAAGCATGACCATCAGCAGCAGCACCGAATTTACCTGCCTGTTCCTTGATTTCAATTCCAGGACCAAAAGTAGTTTCCCAGCCAGGAATGGAGTGAAACACTCCGCGACAGCCAGGATGAACTCGGTTATCTTCAAAACTACCGTTGGTAACTAAATTGTCACCAATGAGATCCATTGCCATGACGTAGTTATCACCATAAATAACATCGTCTCCAGTTCCCCCATTGACAGTATCATTACCAGCATCACCAACTACAAGATCGTTTCCATCACCAGCAAAAAGGCGATCTTTTCCAGCCCCACCGCCGATGGTATCGTTATCAACTCCACCAAAAACAGTATCATTACCAGCATCACCCAAAATTAGGTCTTCACCTTCAGTACCGTCTAGTTCATCATCACCAGCACCACCTTTGAGGGTGTCATTGCCTGCATTACCCCAGATGCCGTCGTTACCGTCGCCACCGCTAAGGCTGTCGTTGCCATCACCGCCCTTGAGCATGTCATCACCAGCATCGCCAGTAACCTTATCATCTCCGCCCAAGCCTTCCACGATGTCGTTACCGTCTCCGCCTTGCACAAAGTCATTGTCATTACCGCCAGTAATTTGATCATCACCAGCGCCACCTGCAACCAGGTCTCCACCACCGTTACCTTGAATGGTATCGTTACCTAATCCACCTTGGATGGTGTCACTGCCCGCGTTGCCTACTAGCAAATCATCGCCAGCCGCGCCGTTGATAAAATCATCGCCACCATTACCGTTAATCGTGTCGTTACCGATACCGCCAGAGATGCTGTCATTATCATCGCCACCTTGAACCAAGTCGTTACCTGCCCCTGCTTCAATAGTGTCGTTGCCGTCTCCAGCGAGTATCACATCGTCACCACCGTTACCAATTAGGCTATCGTCACCATCGTTACCAGAGATTAGGTCGTTATCATCGCCACCAATGACGGTATCATTACCATCACCACCAGCAAGGATGTCATTCCCCGAATTACCGTTGATCAGGTCATTACCAGTGCCGCCAGTAATTGAGTCGTTACCAGTACCACCGCTGATAGTATCATCACCCGCACCGCCATCGATAGTGTCGTCGCCACCGTCATCAACAATGCTGTCATTACCATCGCCACCAGAGACAACATCATTGCCTACGCCAGCATTAACAGAGTCATCCCCCCCAAAACCACTGACGGTATCGTCTCCCGAACCCCCAAAAAGGCTATCGCTATCTGCATCACCTTCAACGATATCGTTTCCTTCTCCACCATCAATTGTGTCTTGACCGCCATCACCTTTGAGAGTGTCATCGCCAATACCGCCAGAGAGATCATCATTACCAGCACCACCGCTGATCTCATCTTCCCCTGCGCCGCCTTCAACAACGTCATTTCCTTCTCCACCAAGGAGGGTATCGTTACCATCCTCCCCCTTGAGGGTATCGTTGCCCTGATTGCCTTCTAAGACATCATCACCGTCGCCACCGTAGAGCAGATCATCACCACCGCTGCCTTTGATCAGGTCGTTACCAGCAATGCCTTTAAAGACATCATTGTCATGAGTTCCTATTAAAGTATCATCACCATCAGTACCATTAAAATGTTGCGTCATTAAAACTATGCTCCAATTATCAAAACAATTCGTTGAGCCAGAAAAGCGATCTTAAAAGCGCGATATTAATCTCTTGTTCACCTTGCGCTGTAATATTTCGAGCATCAATCTTGTCAAGGCAATTTAAAATAGATTTATAAAAGTGTGTTTAAGAAATTACTTTTAAGTATTTTCTGGGATTTTTTGATAATAGATGAGGCTTTGAATTGATGTATATAGGTAAATAGGTGTTTTACACAATAAATATAATCTTCTGGCTGGTTGTTAATAGCAGAACCTCAAACAGCGTCAGCTTTGGAAACAACAGCATAGATATTTGAGCTTGAATTTATGATAAAGAAATAAGATATTGTAAAATATGTTTGAACAAAAGATTATTATTATAAAGTACGGGTAAGATTAATAATTAATCTAAATATCTAATTTGGTAGCTAATTTATTTCATATGTTTGAACAGCTTGAACACTAGGGTCAGTGAGTAGAAACAAAGTGACTATTTGTTCATACTGAAACTCTGATAATATCCAATTTATTACTTGTTACTTTTGCTACATGCGGTAAACTGAGCGCCGTTGTGGGTATAGTCACTAGCCATGACGATTTAAGAATTCGCTCTAATTACCTTGTGGTTTATCTCGAATTAGTTACTCCTCCAACAATCAACTACTAATTACTAAGCATAATTCGATAATTTCTACCGTATCTCATTTAAGTAAGA
>JBCCNG010000252.1:0-6437 GCA_039025955.1 Cyanobacteria bacterium P01_C01_bin.72
TAGACCATTTAGTCGAAGACATCACTTGTTTTAAAATTTCGGGCTCGACTTTTTGATGACCCTGACGTAAAGATCTAATGGCAGCTTTACGTAAAATCATGTCCAATCTACCAACTAATAAGGAGAAAATACAAGACTCAGACATTATCTAGCTCGTTTAAAACGAAAAACTCTTTGTTACTCAAAGTCCCTAGAGATGCTTAAATCTTCGATTAGATTACTAGTTCACTATCTTAAGTTTTGGGATGTTCCTGTACCTTATCAGCTTGAATATTGTTATTCAAAGCGATCACATTTTCCTTGGATCATACCTCAATCCAGCAACGCCCAAGTTGTGGTGTTTTGCCTTCACAACTTCCTCAAAATTTATGATTAACATCACATTAAATGTTTCATTATCGGCAGATAATTTTGTCTGAAATATTCTCATCTCAATGCTTCGAGGTTCTGCCTGCTTACTAAACAGTGCAGATTTTAATACTTACATCAAGTAGAGCGACTATGTTGTAGTGATTTCAACCGAAGCAGAGCGAACTCGCAATCTATTATTTGACGGGGAGTATAAGCAATGTTGCAACTTTTTTTGCTTTATGGCTGTTTAGTTTTATTACTAATTTTCGGGGTCGCTTTTCTTCATTTATTGCCACGTTGGGGTATGCCAGGAAGGAAAATTTCTAACTGGTTTTGCTATGCTCCTGGTATCGATTTAGCCTTAGCCTACTTTATGTTGCTACCTTTGGCGATCGCCATTTTTACTTTTAGATGGCGTGGGCTGGGAGTATCATTGCTCGCCCAATTGAGTGCTTTATGGTTGTGGATTATCGCTCACGAAGCGATTCATCGTCGAGATAAACATCAGCCGAATATTACTCGCCAACTAGGCAATATCGTCGGCAAGTGGCGCAATCATGCAGCCGTGTGGATTACGGCTCTAGCGATTCCCTTGTTTTGGGTAGTTCGCTTCACCGAAATAATTGTTTATCCCCCCCTAACAAAATTAATTAAATTACCGAAGTACTCCGCCAAAGAATGGGTTAATGTTTCTCGGCACAAGTTTGAGGGACTAGTCGGCTACGACTTGATCTGGTGCTTGTACTGTGACTGGATGACTGGAGTCTGGTCGCTGGGAACGGAAATGCTGCGTAACGTAGAATCTTTCTGGTGTCCCATCCGTTTTTACTCCGCGAAAAAATGTGAAAATTGCCAGCAAGACTTTCCCGATCTAAATAATGGCTGGGTAGCTGCCAACGCAACTATGGCTGATGTCACCGAATTAATCGCCTCAAAATATACGACCCATCAATCGGAAAGGGCTTGGTTCGGTCACTCCTGCCGAAATTGCCAGACAGATTCAAAAGCATAGTTGCATAGTAACTTCCACAAATCTTGTTAAACATATTTAAATTTGAGGAAAGATAATTATGACTTCAATCGATAAATTAAACCGATCTAATTCTTCGGTGGTGTTGACCCATAATTCTCGGGTCAATAAGAAGGAAAATCAATACAATCCCTGGCTCGTAAAACCAGTTAACTGGCTGCAAATGAGTTTTGCCAAAAGCTACATCAATGGCTGGGAAATATCCGACGAACTATGCCTCAAACTATTAACCAATCTGACTAAGTTTTTCTATCGGCAAGCACCCTATCTCATGCTTGCTTACGACTGGGTAGAAAGAGAAAGCGATCGCCTGGCAGAGGGTTCTCAAGAGTTAATGGACGTTCAATACAATCGTCCCGAAACCATGTTTAGACTAATGTTGGGAGAAAGCAACTTGATGTATCCCAAATACACGATGGCACTTTGGGAACGGGGAGCGCAAAATTTAGAACAGGCACAGATAGCAATGTTAGACGATCTGATTGATAAAGCGCAGATTATCGATGGGGATGAAATACTCGATATCGGTTGTGGTTGGGGTTCTGCTGCTAACTATATCCTGCAAAAATTTCCTCACGCTAAGGTAACAGGTTTGAATCTCAGTCACGAACAGTGTGAATATATTCGCCGACAGATGAACGACCTCGATAGCGTCTTAAATTCTAACCGCTTTAGCCTGATAGAAGCCGATTTTAATGATGTCACCTTCAAGCATCAATTTGATAAAGTCATTACCCTTGGTGCTTTCGAGCATATTGGCAACCTCACTGCATCTTTTGCCAAAATTGCCTCTTATCTAAAGCCAAAAGGCAAAGTTTTAGTCCACATCTTTAGTACCCGTCTGCCTAACAATATTTTTGCCCCTTTCATGCATCAATATATCTTTCCCTATGCACGAGTTTGGCATTATGATTTTATTCCAAACTGCGATCGCCACTTAATAACAATTGATCGATGGTACATGAACGGCATGAACTATGCTCGAACTTTTCGTAACTGGTTAAAAAACTTTGACGAGCATCAAGATGAGATTGAGAAGTTAGATTTTGGCACAGACTACGGCAAATTTAGAAGGATGTGGCGACTCTATTTAATGTGGTGTATTGCCTATTTTGAAGCTGGTCGAGGAGAATATCTCGGCAACGGTCAGTTTTTAATGACACATCAAACATGATGCTGCTTGACATACCCCGTCTGAGAAAGATGGGGTTTTTGTTTGCCCTGCTAACCACTGGAAGATTGTGTTAAACCTTCTACATCAGACACCATATTCCGCTTTTCAGGAGCTATCAGCTTCAAAATCAAATAAATAGACCTTAATTTTTGAGACCGTATCTTTAAATACAAAATTCACCCCAGTACTAAGATTAGATAACCTATATCAACTATAGCTATTGATTTCTACGCGGAATGTACTAACGAAATGCAAAGTTCATTCAAAAGGATTGCGATCGGAACAGCATTTTTCGTGTTGACAATTATAGTTGCAGTATTTGGTTATCTTCTCTATGGTTGGTCGTTAATGGAAGCCATTTATATGGTGGTAATTACCATTTTCGGTGTTGGCTATGGAGAAGTTAAGCCAATAGAAAGCAATTCAGAAAGAATTTTTACGATCGCCTTAATTCTTGCCGGTACTTCATCGGCGTTATATATAGTGGGAGGTTTTGTCCAGATGGTTGCAGGAGGGGAAATAAACCGTGCTTTCGATGCCCAGCGCAAACAAAATACGATTGCGGGCTTAAAAAATCATGTAATTATCTGTGGCTTTAGTAGAATTGCCCAAGTTATGGCGATACATTTAGCCGAAGCAGAACAGAAATTTATAATTATTGATAACGATAAAGACCGAATTGCGATCGCCGAAAGTCTTAATTATTTAACTCAGGAAGGAGATGCGACTGATGAAAATCTGCTGCAATCGGTTGGAATTGAATATGCCAGGGTTTTAGCAACCGTATTACCCAACGATGCGATTAATGTCTATATTGCTTTAACTGCCCGAGAATTAAACCCAGATTTGCTAATTTTAGCCAGGGGTGAGTTACCCAGCACCGAAAAGAAACTACGGCTAGCTGGAGCTAATCATGTCATTTCCCCTGCAGCAGTTAGCGGAGTCAGGATGGTAAATTTAATCACTAGACCCAGCAGTACAGGCTTTCTAGGACAAAGAGATCAACAGAATTCCCTAAATGATTTATTGGCACAGATTGAGGTTCAAATTGACGAATTAGTTCTTGCTAAAGGTTCTCCTTTGGTAGGAAAAACTATTCGAGAATTAGAAATTAGAGGCAAGGGAGCATTTATTGTAGTGGCGTTACGCCGTAGCGATGGATTACTCCAGGCTCATCCAGGCTCATCTTTAATTATGAACTGCGGTGATACCTTAATTGTTTTGGGGCATCAAGAAGAACTGCCTAAATTTGCTCGTTACTATCAACTAAATCATTCTCTACATCCCAGAAGAGGCAGAGAAAAAATATTAAGATGATCGATCAACTTTGGATATTGCTCTGTGCAGGTTTAGTCTTTCTAATGCAGGCAGGATTTATGTGCCTGGAATCGGGTTTGACTCGCGCCAAAAACAGTATTAACGTAGCAGTTAAAAATATTGCCGATTTTGGTATCTCCGCAGCTTTGTTTTGGACGTTCGGTTATGGCATCATGTTCGGTTTTTCTCAAGCTGGATGGTTTGGTACTAGCAATTTTTTTCTTTCTTCCCAGACAGATCAATCTTCTGAGATATCCTCCACTAGTTTTGCGATTGCCTTTTTCCTTTATCAAGTAATGTTTTGTGGAACAGCTACAACAATTATTTCTGGTGCTGTTGCCGAGCGTCTCAAGTTTAGTGCTTATATAATTATCATTATTTTAGTTTCAGGCATTATTTATCCCTTATTTGGTCATTGGGCTTGGAATGATGCAGGATGGTTAAAACAATTAGGTTTTGTCGATTTTGCTGGAAGCACTGTAGTTCATGCTCTCGGTGCATCAGTTAGCTTGGCGACGTTGATTATTATTGGTTCGCGACAAGGTAGGTTTGATTCATCAGGCAAAGTAAATAAAATTCAGGGGACAAACTTACCTTTTGCTGTCTTGGGAGCATTACTGCTTTGGGTCGGCTGGCTTGGTTTTAATGGAGGCAGTACGTTTGCCCTAAATAACCAAGTTCCTGGAATTATCCTGAATACGGTAATAGCTGGTGTATCGGGAATGCTTACGGCGATGGTGAACAGCCAGTGGCGATACAATCGCATTGAAGTGGAAGAGTTGATTAATGGCTCAATTGCCGGGCTGGTGGCAATTACCGCTTGCTGTAATTTGATGGTTACGCCTTTAGCCGTAATTGTTGGCGCGACAGGTGCAATTGTAGCTCAGTTGGTTTCTCAAGGTTTAAAACACTGGAAGATTGATGATGCAGTAGATGCGGTAGCAATTCACGGTGGGGCGGGAATTTGGGGAACGCTTTGTGTAGCTTTATTTGGTCAGCTAGAGCTAATTAATACTAGTTTAAATCGGGTTAGCCAGTTAGGAGTGCAGTTATTAGGCATTTTGGTTCTTTGTATTTGGGCATTTGGTAGTTCTTGGATTTTGCTCAAGCTGCTCAACTCATTTTTTAAACTAAGAGTGTCAGTCGAAGCAGAAGAATTGGGCTTAAATGTCTCCGAACACCAGGCGAAAACCGATACCTATGAACTATTTCAGGTTATGGATCTCCAAGCCAGAACTCACGATCTAAGTTTGCGTGTTCCTGTTGAATCCTTTACCGAAAACGGACATATTGCCACTCGCTACAATCAGATGATGGATGCATTGGAACAAAATCACCAGCAGTCTACTGAATCACTGGAAGAACTGTATGCAGTCACCGCTACGATTATGGCTGCTGTGGAAAACAGTAAGTTTTCGACTGCTGATTTTGATTGTTTTGCTGCTCGTTCAGATGAATTAGGCATTCTGGCTCGGGTTTTACAAGAGATTGTCGAGACAATCAATAGTCAAAAAAAGGAGTTAGGTAAAGTAGAAAGAAAACTACAGCGATCTTCAGACCAACAGCGTCATTTGATCGTTAAAGTTTTACAAGACCGCTTTGGTGTAGTTCCTCAAGAAATTGCCGATCGCATTTACGCTATTGATGAATTAGAACACCTGGATCGATTGTTGCAACAAGCAATATCTACTGAAAAACTGAATGATTTTGGCATTGCTGAATAAGTAATGATCTGAGCTGATTTTGCATATTTACCCGCCAACAGGCAATTGTCATGAATTCAAGACAATTTTGCCTACTTTGTTCGCAATAAACATAATTCATTTAGAAAAAACAGCATCATACGTTTGAGTAATAAATGAATTTATTGCCAGTAAATTTATGAGCAACGAAATTGCTGGTTATTATAGTTGGCATTTAGGTTAAGTTCGCTCTTTCTCATAATCTGTGGCAGTGAAGGCGATTCAGCAAACGCAACGTTATATTTCGAGGTTTAGCCATGTTAGCCAGAGATACTCCCGTAACGAAAACCAGCATTGAGCAAAAAGACGACCAAGCAATCATTGATGAAATGTCTTTATCTAGCTTGTTACAGCTCAAACAAAGGCTTCAGGTAATGGCAAAACGAGGAGAGCTTGATTTAAGCTTAGCCGAATTAAATCGTCATTTTGGCACTAGTATTCAAAGATTAGCAACAATGCTTAATCAACAGATAACAGCAGCGAGTTTATGGCAGGTAGAAGACAAGTGTCCTCAGTGTGGGCTGGAACTAGTACCAACGACTGAAACTTGCATTTGTGGATGCAAAATAAAAAGTCAGGGCGATCGCTTGAACGCTAATGACTTAAATTTCTTGATTTCTGAGAACTGTACGGAATAAAGATCAAGTTTAGCTGGGATTTTAAGTAGCCCAAATCACTTATTTTTTATATTTAGTATTTACTCAATAGACAAATACTATTGGGCGTAGCTCAAGATGTTCGAGAATGTTTTTAAAAACATTCTCGAACATCTTGAGCTACGCCCAATAGTATTTGTCTATTGAGTAAATACTAAATATAAAAA
>JBCCNG010000253.1:0-6427 GCA_039025955.1 Cyanobacteria bacterium P01_C01_bin.72
GGGCGATCGCCGAATCTAATCGAGATTGAGAACTGATTGGCTCGGCTGGCAAATTTAATTCATTTTGAGCTGCTACTTTTGACGATTCAGCCTGAACTTGAGGCTCATTCGCTGCTGATTGCTCGAGATCGCCTGATTCTGCTATAATCGCTGCTTTCTGACTCGGAGTTCTAAATAGTAGCCACAAAAGAAATAGGGCAACTGTTAAAGTCACACCCATTGCTACTAAAGACCAGTGACGACTAATTGCAGGTTCTTCTGGTTCAACCTGGCTGGATGTGGCGTTCTCTTCTATGGCGGATGCTTGAGTAACTAGACTGTCAGACTTCGACAACGGTAACTTAGTATTCTTGCTGTTACTAACTATACTGTTAGCAAGAAATGTTTTTTTTGTCCTGGGATTAAGGGAAGATGAATTGGGTTGAGCAGCCAAGCTATGATTAAAATCGAAGCTAGATAATGCCAAACAAATAATAGTAAAAGTAAGACGCTTAAAAATCATGAGCTATAGCTAGCTGTCGGTATGAGTCTGGTAGTATTAAATATTATCGTATTGCACTAGTATTTAACTACAACAAACTGATATTTATCGGTAATCTATCAAATAGTAGCATTGAACCGCGACAATCAATTAACTTTTAAATAACTAATTTTTAACAATATCCTCAATTGCAAAATCAATAATAGCTTAATGATTTTAAGTATAAAACTAAAGCGTAATCTGTTTGTAGCTTTTGGCTTTTTGTTTTAGCTTTTTAATTAATTTGGTTAGCTGCAAAAATTATAGGATCATATCTTGATCCATTAACGTCTTAATAATTAAGATAATCAAAAATAATTTTGATGACCTCAGACCACACGGCAATTTGAAAAAGTTCGATTCCTCGCGCTAGCATAATCCTAGTCAGCATTGATACTAGTATCAAAAGATAAAGATAAGAGAAAAATTCCCAGAGTTGTCATCCGAGATTTTTGCGGTAGCTACTGCTTGTTCTTGCCTCTGGCTATCAATTCAGCAAATCATTAATCAAAGATAGCTAGACTAAAAACGTGTTACACGAAGACTCTGCTCAAATTACTAAATAAAAGAAACAATCAAAAAACATAATTTAAACTTCCATGACAGATAAACTAATCAGAGCAGTGGCAGCAGATGGCGGAATCAGAGCAGTTGGCGTAGTTACCACCGAATTGACTGAGGAAGCAAGACGCAGACATCAGTTGTCCTATGTGGCAACGGCAGCTTTAGGCAGATCGATGGCTTCAGGATTATTACTAGCCTCTAGCATGAAAAAGGAAGGCTCTAGGGTTAACATCCATGTCAAGGGGGACGGACCATTGGGCGCAATCTTGGCTGACGCGGGACTAGACGGTACGGTACGAGGATATGTTCAGCATCCTAAAGTAGAGCTTCCACCAAACGATCGCGGCAAGCTAGATGTTGGGAAAGCAGTCGGTCATAACGGCTATCTCCACGTAGTTAGAGATGTTGGTTATGGACAACCCTACTCCAGCACCGTCAGTTTGGTTTCAGGAGAAGTAGGAGAAGACGTGGCTAGCTACCTTGTCACCTCCGAACAAACTCCCTCCGCACTATTAGTAGGAGTTTTTGTCGGAGAAGCAGGAGTGACCGCCGCAGGAGGCATCTTATTACAAATTATGCCCAAGGCAGCGAGAGATCAATCTTTAGTCGAACTCTTGGAATCCCGCGTGTCTCAGCTATCAGGCTTTACTCCTTTGTTACAGGCAGGGAAAACCCTCGAAACAATTGTGAGAGAACTGTTAGGAGATCTTGACTTATTTATTTTTCCTGAATCTTATCCCGTCAGTTTCTCCTGTAGTTGTTCCTGGGAAAGAGTTTTAGGAGCGCTTAAAATGCTGGGAGAAGCGGAGCTGCTGGACATGATCGAAAAGGATGAAGGCGCAGAAGCAATCTGTCAGTTTTGTGGGGAAGTGTACCAGGCTAATGAGGAGCAGCTTTATCAGCTTATTGCCGAGCTAAAAAGCGAATAGACGCTAATAGAAACAAAACAGAATTAATGGATGTGGATTTGTAAAGATTACTTTTACAATCAGTTTGGCGTTTTTCAGTCTATCTAAAGCCAGAATAGGAGTTGTAGTCATCAGCTCAATCTATTGGCACAACTAGAAATTAGCCCGCTAGCTGTATGGGCGAAACTTTATGGACTTGATACATTGTCGATATATACTCAGCAAAATCAAGTGATAAGATGAGTTACGATTTAACCGTTTCTCTAACCAAATTTAACAGCTAGTTACTGGCATCATATTCAGATAATTTATGGCAATCAATAAAGAACCACAAAACTCTGGCTCAGATGCGGCAAGCAGAAAATCAGAGAACCCAATAAATGGCAAAAAACCACAGCATTTTAATGGTGGTCGGTCAGATTTTTCTGAAAATGTTTTGATGCCAGTAACTTCTCAAAGGTCGCCACAGACGGTTAATCAAGGCAGCTTGACTCAGGGAAGGCGATCGCGACGACCGTTTTGGCAGATTTGGCAAGTATGGGGCATTTTACTGGTTTTATGTTCTGGAGGAATTGGCTATGGTGCAACCTCAATGTTACTAAAACTGCCCAAGACTCAAAGCTGTTCTAAGGTCTTTTGGCCTATTGCCTCGGCATCAGTCCGCCTTTATTGCGCCCAGACAGCAGCGGAGGATCAGGAATTAGATGGTTTACTCGCCGCCATTGATTTGGTGACGGTGCTACCAACAGATCATCCTCTCCGACCAGAGATTGACCGTAATATAGATCGTTGGGCTACTTCCATTCTCAATTTGGGAGAGGCTCAGTTTCAGTCGGGCGAATTAGAAAAAGCGATCGCCACTGCTAAAAAAATTCCCCAGAATCTTTCCGCCGAGGAAATTGTGGCGGAGAAAATTGCTCAGTGGGAGACGATTTGGTCAAAAGGCGAAGAAACCTATCAAAAGGTGGAGGAGAAACTGCGGGAGGCTGATTGGAATGGAGCATTTACCTGGGCAGTACGTCTCACCGATAGCTCGAACCAATATTGGGCAACTACTAAGTACGAAGAGAGCATCAACAATATCAACGTTGCTCAAGAAGAAAATGCCAGTATCAGCAAAGCGCAAATCCAAGTTTCTAGCGGCACAATCAACGACCTGATTTTGGCGATTGATAAAGCTGATGATATTAAAGAAAATAGCTATGCTTATAAGCAAGCTCAAGGAGTAATTACCCAGGCGAAAAGCAAGCTGGTGTCTAATGTAGAGCAGCTAATTAAACAGCGAAAATGGCGCGAACTGCTCAAGGTTACTAACCGTATTCCCAGAAGCTTAAACTTACAGGAGCGCAATCAAGACTGGAAGATTTTAGCTAATGCTGGCTCTAGCGCCAAACTAGATACTGTATTTGGCATGGAAGAAGCGGTTGAGGAAATCGAGCGTTTGGAGAAAGATAGTGAATACTATCAGCTAGGGCAAAATCTGAAAAAACGCTGGACGCTAGAAATTAAGGATGTGGGTCATCTATCAAAAGCCCGGGATTTAGCAAGAGTGGGGACAATTCCTAATTTGAATCAGGCGATCGCCGAGGCAGAATTAATTCCCCTGGGGAATCCTCGCTATACTAATGCCCGCCAAGAAATAGCCAAGTGGCGCGGACAGGTGCAAACTATTGAAGACCGCCCCATCCTTAATCGTGCCAGGGAACTATCCTATGGTAATAATGTTGGGGCTTGGCGACGGGCGATCGCCGAAGCGAACCTAATTTCCCGCAACAGTCCCTTATACGGCGAGGCTCAGGGATATGTTAGGTCTTGGCGTGCCAATATCCAGCGGCGAGAAGACCAACCAATTCTCGATGAAGCGCAAGCTTTTGCTAACGCTAACAACTACCCTGCTGCCATTGAGACTGCCAAACAAATTAGTTCTGGCAGAGCTTTATTTGCTGAGGCTCAAGGTAAAATTGTCTACTGGCAACAGGAAATAGACGGACAAAGATACTTCCGAGAAGCAACGATTCTTGCTCGCCAGGGTACACCCGATGCTCTCGCTAGCGCTATTCGCACGGCTAGACAGGTTTCCCCCAACAGTTCCGTTCGTTCCCAGGTAGTTCAAGATGTTAACACTTGGTCAGCACAAATTCTGGCGATCGCTCGTCAGGCGGCTAATAGTTCTTTAGAAAGGGCGATCGAGATTGCGCTGCAAGTTCCTGCGGGAACAACCAGCTATACTCCAGCTCAAAAAGAACTCAAAATCTGGCGTATTCGGCTCAATCCACCCCAGCCAGAAGCCATACCACCTACATTTAAACTAGATAAGCTGAGAAAAGAGAGAGAAGAAGCCGACAACTAAAATCACTAACAATAACCTGAATTGGCAATAGGATAATTAATTGGATATTAAACCCCATCCACTTTGAAACCATTAGTTTTAACTTGTCTGTTGTTAGGTTAAAGGGAAAGGGGGAAAGGGAAAAGGGGTTTCCTTGAAACTCCAGTTTTGAATATGGACGCGGTTTAAATCAGGCTTTCAGCTTCAGCCGAACTTATTTTCGCAGGTCTAATCCCATACCCTCACGGCGAACTTTTAGGTCATAATAAATCACTGCTTTGATCGACTGCCAGAAGGGAAGTATTAAAGCGGTAGTAATAGAATTAAAAACAAAGGAAAAAATAGTAAATAGTCCAGAAGAGAAAATGGGAAAAGATTCTTGGAGAAATGCTGGTAAAATCTGAATTGTAAAAATTACACCTAACAAGGGAAAGCTAACCAGAGAAGCGATAAAGTAAATAAGTACTAGATTTTTTAAATAACCTTTTGTTAATTCTTGGCTTTCTTTGAGAGAGTCAGAGGCATTAATATTTTCTTTGGTTGATAACAGCAGTTCGGATGCCGAAAAGCTAGCAAATAAACGAATCAAGTAGGCAAAAAACAAAACAAACACGGCGATGGAAATGAGAACTGAAAAAATTGTTCCCAACACAGTTCCTGCATCTCCTAAGAAAGAGAAGACCAGAGTAATCGCCGCTGTTAAAAGAGTTGTAACTAAGGCGATCGCGATCGCTCCTAAGATATAGGCTAATAAGAATCGTAAAGAAACTAATATTGCTGCCCCCAGAAAGCTCCACATTCTCCCTTTAATAAAACGATTGGCATCTTGAGTCTTCTCGGGTTTTTCCGTAATTTCACCATAAGCTAGACGGGCAATCAAAGCTTGTTGAGCATAGAATTTTGCCCAACCATATATAGGAATAATGCCCCACAAGGAGCCAACTAAGGCAAGACGATAGTATTTCTGAAAATTATCCCGATAAATCCTTAACCCAGCACTTACAACATTTCCAACACTTAAGGGTTTCATAGTCAGTAGTTAACTCCTAGAAGCGATTTATAATTTAGTGACATAATCAATTTTTCCCGAAAAGGCTGTACAACTAACTATTAAGCCAACTGAGACAAATACTAAATTTAGATGATAAACCAGGTAATAGGGGTAGATTTGGGGGGGACGACGATCAAGCTAGGGCGATTTTTGCAGAATGGTACTTGCGTCGCAACAATTTCTTTACCGACTCCCCAACCAGCTCATCCCAAATCCGTAGTCGAGGCGATCGCTTCAGGCGTAAAACAGCTTAATCTGGATCATACCTGTAAAGCGATCGGTTTAGGAATGCCTGGGCCGACAGATAAAGCACGGCGGATTGCCAGGAAATCAATCAATCTCATTGGTTGGGATGATGTTCCTGTGGCGGACTGGCTAGAAGCAAAAACAGGACTGTTTACGGTATTGGAAAATGATGCCAACTGCGCCGCCATGGGAGAAGCTTGGCTTGGTGCTGGCAGAAAGTTTGATAATTTTATTCTCCTGACCCTGGGAACTGGTGTGGGAGGCGGTATTTTTATTAACGGTCAGCTGTTTACTGGTCGTGACGGCGCAGCAGGAGAATTGGGTCTAATTACTCTAGATCCGAATGGTTATCCCTGTCGCAGTGGCAATCAAGGCTCTCTAGAGCAGTATGCTTCCATAGGCTCAATTGTACGCAGAACAGGGAAAGAACCAGCTGAGGTAGGGCGTTTAGCCGCCGCAGGAGATGCGATCGCCTTGGAATTTTGGCAAGAATATGGCAAAACTTTAGGTGCTGGATTAGCCAGCTTGGTTTATGTACTTACCCCTGAAGCAATTATTATTGGTGGCGGAATTGGCGCTAGCTGTGACTTTTTTCTCCCCAGTGCTTTAGCGGAAATTAAGCGCCGCGTTGTCTCTCCTTCTCGGGTAAATTTACAGTTAATCCCAGCTCAACTTGGTAATCAAGCAGGAATGTTAGGGGCAGCTAAGCTAGTTTGGAGCGAAATCTTGGCAAGAGAAAGAATATAGCCCAACGAAACTAATCCACATTAGGCGTAAACTATCAAGAAAATGAAATTTATCGGGGTCGA
>JBCCNG010000254.1:0-6426 GCA_039025955.1 Cyanobacteria bacterium P01_C01_bin.72
ATTTACCAGAGGCTTGTTTGCCTGTGTTTCTCGCTCTATTTCTGGTATTTTTTCGAGAACTGTAGTTATGACGAGATCTTGCAGGGGGGGTACGAACTATGGGGCGAACTTCTCCCGCTAAGGCTCTTTCTACCTCCGCTACAGACTGGAAACGCCGATTCGTTGCACCTTCTACTAGCTTATCGAGGACATGGCTTAGTTCATAGTCTATTTCATTATCCTGTAAATGCGATCGCCAGTTCCATTCTCCCTCATCTGTATTAAATAAATTGAGGGGTTCGATACTGGTTAATAAATGGAGACAAGTTGCCCCCAGACTGTAAAGATCGCTGGCAAATTTGGGTTTCCCCGCCGCCTGTTCGGGAGCTATATAGGAAGCAGAACCAATAATAGTGGCTGATTGGGAGGTGCTGTTGGAGAAAGCTGATTTGGCAGCTCCAAAATCAACTAGAACTAGTTTTCCGTCCTGCTTTCTTCTAATAATATTTTCGGGTTTTATATCTCGATGAATTACATTATTTTGATGCACAAACTTGAGGACATCTAATAAGTCATTGAGTAATTCTTTGATTTGCTGCTGATTAAAACTTCCTTCTGTTGCTAATACTTTGAGCAGGTCATGACCATCAATATATTCTTGAATTAAATACTTCCGTTCTTCCTGATCGAAAAAGGCTAGTAATCCAGGAATTTGTTCGTGCTGACCTAATTCATCTAGACGAGCCGCTTCTCTTTCAAATAATTCCGTTGCCTTCGCGATCGCTTTTTTGCCTTTAACTTCTGGTAAGAACTGTTTAATTACGCAGCGTGGCTTAGAAGGCTTGAATTCATCAATCGCTAGAAAAGTTCGACCAAAACCACCTTGACCTAAGAGACTAATGGCACGATAGCGATTCATCAGCAGCAGTTGTGTGCCACATCTTGCACACAGTTCACTATCCTGAATATTACTGTGCAGACAATCGGGGTTAAGGCACTGACTAATCATGATCAATTAACCAAAAAATCGTCTTCAATTATATGCGGATGTAGAGTAAAGCCACCTCGCTTATTTTACGGTATTTACTCAATTAATTAAGACTTTATCAATAATATTTCTGTGTTTTTACTGAATTTTCTAGAGTAATACTAAATCCTGTTTGGACATATAATCGTTCTAATTAATTTCCGTACCATACAAGTTATCAGCTCGTAGAGGGATTAGGAAGAATTTGCACGAGTTTTATTTGTCTCATTCTTGTTTAAAATGACTATACTCAGTCAAATTCTACTAAGTTATAAATTGAGTTAATGGTATTTTGCTCCAAGTCAATAAGAGAAAAGTCAGAGGGAGTATATTCTCCAGTGGTAGTTTGACAATGAGTAATGATAGCTTGGAGATTGACGAGATAGTTATGAGTTAAATTAGTAATAGTCTTTTCTGCAAAAAACTTGCAGTTGTAGTTCCAGATTATTTGTAGTTCTGAGTTGATAACCGAGCAATTAATTGCGATCGCCTGACTAGTTTTATTTTCTCTACTCCAGTCGTTACCAGTGGATTCTGGAGCTAGTTGAAAAAGGGATGAAGCTGTGTTGAGGTTATTAAATTGACCTAAATAGTTGAAGCTAATAGGAGCAGCAGTCAGTTGTTTTAGCTGCTGGTTATCTTGTAGGTATTTAATAATACCGTAGTTAAAACTATGTTTTTGTACTTGACGTAATTTTTCCTTGATTATTTTAATATTATCGCCAATATTTTCTGTATTATTAATTTCTAACAATACGGGAAATATATTAGTAAACCAACCAACAGTACGAGAGATATCTATTTCTATTTCATTCTCGATTTGAGTTCGACCCTGACTTTCTAGATCTAGCAGAAGATAATTTTTATTGGTATATTCAGCAAAAGTAAGAATTAAGGCAGTTAATAGTAAATCGTCTATTTTAGTGTTATAGGCTTGGTTAGCATCTTGTAGTAAGGCTTGAGTGGATTCTTGATTTAAAGCTACCGTTGTTCTTCCATGTACTTCTAAAGTATTGTGATTACAATTATCTTCTGGCAATGAATAATTGTCGTGTTTGTTTTGTGTTAGCCAGTAATTAAGACTATCTAATAAGGGTGTATTGGCATAATCTTGTAGATATTCAGCCCACTGTTTATAAGATGTGGTTTTAGCTGCTAATTGAACAGTTTTATCTTGATTTAATTGTTGACATGCAGTTTCTAAATCTGTCAAGAGAATACGCCAGGCAACGCCATCAATTAATAAATGATGAATAATAATTAACAGGCGGTTATTGCTATTTTCTCCTAAATTAAAATAAGCAACTTTAATTAAATTGTTAGTAATATCTAAGCTGCCCTGCAAGCGATCGCTCTCTCTGGTAATTGCCTGACTTTGTTCTATTGTGGCTAAATTGCTTAAGTCTATCTGTTCTAGATCAAGTTCAATTGCTTCTAAGTTATATTGCTCCCAACCATCTTCAGTAGCAGTAAACTTGATTCTCAGAGCATCATGATGAATTAATAATTGTTGCAGAGCAGACTGTAATTTTTCTAGATCTAAGTCTAGTTTTACCTCTAATAGGACAGACTGATTAAAATGATTTGGCTTAACCAAATCTAGATTGAAAAACCATTTCTGAATAGGCGTTAGGGGAATCGCTCCTGCAACTAAGCCTTGCTCGGCTGTATTAGTTACTTCTGTAGTAGCGACAGTAGCCAACTCAACGATACTTTGATTTTCAAATAACTGTCGGGGAGTAATTTTAATACCTGCTTGATTGGCTTCCGCGACGATTTGGATCGCTAAAATAGAATCTCCACCTAAACTAAAGAAATTGCTGTTAGTATTAACAGTTTCTAAATTGAGAACCTTAGACCATATTTCTACTAATTTTAGTTCTAAATCTGTTTCAGGCTGTAGAGCATCTTCTGTGAGATCGGCTGCAATAATTTCTCGTTCTAATAATGCTTGGCGGTCTATTTTGCCATTGGCAGTAATAGGAAAAGATTCACAAGGAATAAAAAAGCTCGGAATCAAATAATCTGGTAATTTATTTTTGAGTAATTTACGCCAGTTGTATTCTTTTTCAGAAATTAAATCATCCAGAATAAGATAAGCAGCTAACTGTTTATTCTCTAGATTATTTTCCCTAACCAAAACCACACTATCTTCAACACCCTCCAATCCATTTAACGCCGCTTCAACTTCTCCCAACTCAACCCGAAAACCTCTAATCTTAACCTGATTATCAATCCTGCCTAGATATTCAATTTTACCGTCCGATAGGTATTTAACGCGATCGCCTGTCTTATAAAGCAGCCCTAAAGGATTAGCTCCGCTATGCTCCGCGTCGGGTGCAGGGGTGCAGGGGGGCAAGGGGGAAAGCACGTGTAATCTGTCCTTTTCTCCTCCGCTCCTCCGCTCCTTATGCGTAGCGGTATCCTTTAGGGCCGCTCCTCCGCTCATCAAAGGGTTTGGAATAAATTTCTCCGCCGTTAGATCTTCTCGATCTAAATAGCCTCTGGCTAATCCTTCTCCAGCTATGTATAGTTCCCCTCGTACTCCAACAGGTACAGGATTAAGATATTTATCGAGGATGTAGAGTTGAGTATTGGAAATGGGATAGCCAATAATTGAACGGTTGCGCTCAATCTCGGTATCTCGATTCATAGGATAGCAGCAAGCAAAGGTAGTGGTTTCTGTAGGGCCATAACCATTAATTACGCTACATTGAGGATGGGCTTGGAGTAGTTTTTGAATATGGCTTGAGGATAAGACATCTCCCCCTGCCAGTAGTTGGCGCACGTTACGGAAAGATTCTAGTTGCTCGTCTACCATGAGGCGAAATAAGCCAGCCGTTAGCCAGAGGGTATTAATTTGTTGTTGAACAATAGTTTCTCCCAATTCTGCTAAAGAAGGTAGGGAATTTGACAGCATCACTAATGTTCCCCCGTTGAGTAATGTCCCCCAAATTTCAAAAGTGGAAGCATCAAAGGAAATTGGTGCAGCCTGTAGGAGCTTGGTGTCGGTATTTAATTCAACGTAATTGGGATTTTTGACTAGTCGCACTACCCCTCGATGGGGAATAGCAACGCCTTTGGGAGTGCCTGTAGAGCCTGATGTGTAGGTTATGTAGGCTAGGTTTTCTAGGTTGGAATTGGAAGCAGGGGGAGCAGGGGCGGCAGGGGGGCAGGGGGGCAGGGGAGAGTTTAAGTTGATAATTGTCAGGTTATTTTTATCGAGTTTTTCTGTGTATTCGGTTTGGGTGAGTAGGATATTGAGTTGGGTGTCTTTGACGATGTAATTTAATCTTTCTGGGGGATAGTTGGGATCGAGGGATATATAGCAACCGCCAGCCTTGAGGATTGCCAGGAGAGCAATTATGGTGTCGATGTTGCGCTCGCTCATTATTCCGACTTTGGTTTCTAGGGAGACTCCTCTGCTTTGTAGGTAATCAGCTAAGATATCGGCGCGCTGGTTTAATTCTTGGTAGGTAATTGTCTCGTTATTATTGACAATAGCGATCGCATTAGGAGTTTGCTGGGCTTGGCGTTCAAATAGTTGGTGGATACAAATGTCTGTCGCAACGTTATTGCTTTGGTTGAATTTTTTTGTTACCTGTTTTAATTCGCTTTTACTGAGGAGGGAAATATCAGAGATATTTGCTTCGGGGTTATTAGCAATAGAGATAAGTAAGGTGCGGAAATGCCCTGCCAGTCGGTGTATGGTGTCGGCAGTAAATAGGGCTTTGTTGTATTCAATCGATCCTTGTAAGACTCCCTCGGTTTCCTTAATAAAAAAGGTTAGTTCAAATTTGGCTTGAGTCGTTACTCTTTCTAGAGGTTGCCAGGTTAAACCGTCTAATTCTAATGTTTGATGACGCTGCGGCTCTAATACTAACATCACCTGAAACAGTGGCGTATGGCTGAGTGATCTTTCTAATTGCAGGCGATCTATTAACTGCTCGAAGGGTAAATCTTGATGGCTGTATGCTTCTAAAGCTGTCTCTCTTGCTCTAGTTAGCAATTCTGTAAAACTGGGATTATCGGCTAAATTAAGTCTTAAAGCCAAAGTATTAGCAAAAAATCCAATTAGTCCTTCAACTTCAGCGCGATCGCGATTGGCTACGGGCGTACCAATTACTAAATCGTCATTATCTGTATAGCGATGAATTAATAAGGCTAACGCTGCATATAGGGTGATAAATAATGTCCCACTACCACGACGGGCAATCTGTTTCAGACTTTGGGTCATGCGTTGGTTGATTTGGAAGTTATAGGCAGCACTTTCAAAGCTAGTTTGAGGCTTTCTAGGGAAATCTGGGGTAATAGAGCTAATAGCTGGGGCATCCTGTAATTTTTCTTGCCAGTATTCCACCTGCTTTTCTAATACTTCTCCCTGGAGATATTCTCTCTGCCAAGCAGCATAATCAACATATTGGATAGATCCCCCCCAGCCCCCCTTGGCAAGGGGGGGGCGCGATAGCGCGGGGGGATCGACATAAAGCCCGACTATTTCATCAACCAAAACCCCCATCGACCAACCATCGCCAATGATGTGATGTAGGCTCACTAATAAGATTTGTTCATTAGGTGCAGTTTTTAGCAGCTTAACCCGCATTAAGGGCGATCTCTCTAAGTCAAAAGGCTGGTTGGCTTCTTCTGCCTGTAGTTGCTTTATTTGCTGTTTTTTTTCTGCTTTTGATAAAGCACTAAGATCCGTAGCGGAAATTGTAATTTTGCTCCCATCGTTAATTACGATCTGGGGTTTTCCCGCAACAGTTAGAAAACTAGTGCGGAGAATTTCTTGTCTGGCTACCAGAATATCAAAGCATTGTTGCAAGCGATCTCGATCTAAGTTTCCCGTAATTTTAACCGCCGTAGAGATGTTATACCACGGATTATTTGGCTCAAGTTGATGGAGAAACCATTGCCGTTGTTGAGCGAAGGATAGGGTTAATTCTCCCTCTCTATCTACTATAGCGATATCGAATGGGTTTTTTGTACTAGTTTTTTGCTGGCGATCAACTGCTTGAGCTAAATCTTCTAATATGGGATGCTCGAATAAAGTTCGTAACGGTAATTCAATCGAGAAAATCTGTCTTATCTGAGACACTACTCGCGTAGCTAGTAAAGAATGTCCCCCTATCTCAAAAAAGTTGTCTTTAGTAGTAATCTGCGATCGCCCTAATATCTCAGTCCAAATATTAATCAATACTTCTTCAGTGGGAGTTTGACTGGTTGTAGAAGTAATAGGCTGTATCTCCAAGCGATCGCTGTCTTGATGAGCATTACATGCGGCTAAAGCCTTTGTTTGCGCCTGTCCTAAAGGATACCGCTTCGCATATCGGCGGCGCGGGGTCTCATCGCTCTTTACTTCAGATAAAGCTCGGCGATTAATTTTTCCGTTAGGAGTAAGAGGAAAAGATTCAAGCTCG
>JBCCNG010000255.1:0-6423 GCA_039025955.1 Cyanobacteria bacterium P01_C01_bin.72
AACCAACGCACGCTGAATTCTGCAATAAGCGATCGCCACATGGTACTGATTAAGTTGGGAGTAGCAACAACTTTCGGCTAAATACAAGTGTTTATATCTAGAAGTCTGCTCGTTTTTGTTACCAAGCAGTACCGCAATTCCATTGACTATTAAGATTACTTATATGTAAAATAATACTTAAACATAATTAATTTTTGGTTACTTTCCTTAACCTGCGATTGGGGATTAATAAGCCAAAAAATTATCGGCATCATTGAATAACTGTTAATTGATAGGAGACACAAACCAATGGGAGACAAAGATTTTTTCTTGAGTCCTGATGACGCAATGACTATGGGCGACATCGAATACATGAGAACTACCAAAAGAACTAGAAGAACTTTTCCCAAGACTCTAGCCAACAAAGGTGGTTTTGCGATCGAAAACGAGGTTTCTTCTGTAGAGGAAAGCAATAACGTTTACCAAGAGAGCAAAACTAATCAAAACACTACAACTACAGCAAATACTGTCTTTAATCCTGCTCCCAGCACTACCTCTCAGCCAGGAACTACAGGTGGTTCTGCGGTAACACAGACTGAGCCAGTTGAGTCTGTTCAACCTGCACCTCAGCCCAGTTTCGATGCACCTAAGCCCGAAACAGAGAGACGTCGTCCTGATGACAATATGGACATGTTCCGCAACATGGCGAAAAACATGCGCGGTAGAAGATAGTAGGGACTGATTAAAAAATCAATGCCTAAGTAGTATTTTAAGAAATATTTAGCAATATCTAGCGGGGGAGAACTGTAACGATTCTCCTCTTTTTTTGGGCTTTTTTACCCGAGATTGCAAAAACTCAATTACCATATCCCAGAGACAGCTATAAGATCATTTGCCAAGTGGAGAGGAAAATTAATGACAAATACGCAAACCAGAAAAGCCGATCATCTGCGTATTTGTCTAGAAGATGATGTACAGTTCAATCAGATTAGCAATGGACTAGAGAAGTATCGTTTTACTCATGCTTGTTTGCCCGAACTTAACCTAGCAGACATAGATCTTCAGACCCAGTTTTTGGGTAAGACTTTAAATGCTCCTCTGCTAATTTCCTCTATGACGGGGGGGACAGAACAGGCTAAGATAATCAATTCCCGTCTGGCTGCGGCTGCTCAAAAACATGGTTTAGCGATGGGAGTTGGTTCTCAGCGTATTGCTGTCGAGAATCCCCAGGTAGCTCATACTTTTGCAATGCGATCGCTTGCTCCTGAAGCTATGTTATTTGCCAATCTAGGGGCAGTACAGCTTAACTATACCTATGGTTTAGAACAGTGTTTGCAGGTAGTAGATATTTTACAGGCAGACGCTTTAATACTACATCTAAATCCTCTACAGGAATGTATTCAACCTAACGGCGACACTAATTTTCAAGGCTTACTCCAGAAGATTGAGCAGCTATGCCAGCAAATAAATGTTCCTGTCATTGCCAAGGAGGTTGGTAACGGAATTTCGACGGCGATGGCAACCAAACTGATTGAGGTGGGAGTAGATGCAATCGACGTTGCGGGGGCGGGAGGCACATCCTGGGCAAAGGTAGAAAGCGAAAGAGCAGAAAATAATCTCCAGCGACGGTTGGGCAGAACTTTTGCCGACTGGGGCATAGCTACCGCTGACTGTATTGTGCAGATTCGCGCCCAGAATCCTGATTTACCACTGATTGCCTCTGGAGGGTTGCGTAATGGTCTGGAAGTGGCTAAAACGATCGCTCTAGGGGCAGACTTGGCAGGATTAGCCTTTCCCTTTCTTCAGGCGGCAGACAAATCAGAAGCCGCAGTAGATGAGCTGATCGAGTTGCTGATTGCCGAGTTAAAAACAGTTTTATTTTGTACTGGGAATGTTAACATTGCTGAGTTAAAGCGATCGCAGTCCTTAAGCAAAATCAGTTGAGCATTTAACATTGAGCATTAAACATTTAACATTTGGCGTTCGTTCAAGAATGCCTTTAGCTAATAAGACATGAATTAGACTCAACCAGAGAGCAGATTATTGCCGTATCTTTAGCTGCCCGTAACCCAGCCAAAGTAAATTGATAATGGTAGAGCAATAAAGCCGATAGCAATTAAAGCTGCCAAAACTAGGGCGATCGTATATACCAAAGGGCTAATTTTTGCGTCCAGCACGCCAATTGATTGCCAAGCACTCCAAACTCCGTGGCGCAAATGAACCCCCAGCAAGAGCATTACTCCCCCATAGCCAAAAGCATATACAGGTCTGTGAAACTTTTCGATCACTAGTTCTGCTAAATCTCTCATTTCTACCCCATCGACTACCGTAGGATAGTAAGCGCCAAACTTAAAAGTTGCCAAGTGGAGGATCAGAAATCCGAGGAGAATTCCCCCCGTAATTGCCATGCTGCGGGAGCTAAGAGACTGTTTGCTTGGTTGACCAATGCTTTTCAGTTGACTATAGCCTTCTGGTCGAGCTTTAAAAGTATTGAGTCTGATAGTAATGCCGACAACTATATGAAAAAGAGCCAATCCCAAAAGTGTAAATTCAACTAGATAGAGCAAAACCCCCCAACTTTCCAGAAAATGAGCCAGTTGATTGTAAGCTTTACTGCCAGCAAACAAAGTCAGGTTTCCCACCATATGCACCAAGACAAATAGGGACAGACCCAATCCTGTGATACCTGTAATAATCTTTTTGCCGATGGGAGAAGTATAAAAGTTAATTACTTTCGGGCGATCGCTACTTATGGTCATACAGAGAATAGATTAAAGACTAAATACGTTTAGTGTGAATCATCTTCGTTCAAGTTTGCTAGCTATCAGCTATCGGCTATCAGCTATCAGCTTTGAAGAAATAAACAAGGTTAAAGTTTAAAGAGAGTAAGTACATACCAAGTTTGTGTCTGCGACACATTATAAGCAATATTTTGTAAAGCTTTTTAATTCACACTAAGCGTTAAATATCATTTTAAACCCCCTAGTCTGCTGAATCAGCGATCGCAAGACCTGTATCATAATTCTCACAATGGAGAGGTAAATCTTACTCCTAATTTCAGGTATAAACTTTAGCAATATCAGCCAGAGTCGCAATTTTAAACCCGTTACCCACCGCTGCCATTTTCCATTCATTATTATGACGATAGACTTCTGCCATAATCATGCCTGTCATGCCCTGATATTCTGTACCAGAAAGATTATAACGAGCCAATTCCTGGTTAGTATTACGGTCAACTAAACGGACAAAGGCATTGTCTACCATGCCAAAATCTTGCTTACGCTGATTGCATTTATAAATGTTAATGGCAAATACCAAATAAGCAATACTCGGCGGAATCAAAGGCAAATCAAGATTGATAATTTCGTCGTCCCCGTCCCCTGCACCAGTTAGGTTGTCCCCTTGATGGGCGATCGCTCCCGAACTATGTCTTAAGTTGCCAAAGTAAACTATATCCTTAACATCCAGTAGTTTTTTATCAGCGTTCAAACAGAGGACAGAAGAGTCTAGATCAAACTGTTTGTTGCTACTAAAAAACCCTCTCGACTTGGGGGCAACATCCCAACCTAAACCACACATAATTTGCTTTAAACCAGGGGCTTCTTTGGTCAGGGAAATGCGCTGTCCTTTTTGGAGATTAATTGCCATATGTGAGATTAATTGCCATAGTTTGCTTCCTGATTATAAATTACTAATTTTCTGAAGTTAATCCAAAATAGCGGGATGGGGAGGCGATCGCCTGGAATTTTCAGACCTCTGCTAACATTAAAATTATTGAAAATAATGGTATGTAATATTAGCGATTATCGACACTTGATGCTAAATTCACCATGTCAGTGTTCACGTAATTCTAGGAAATAATTATGGTCAGCCAAATTTCTAACTCTGAACTAGATAATGCGCCAACAGCAGAAGATTTGATGGAAGATAATTCTACTCACCAAGAAGTAATCGAAACTGTAATCTCCAGTCTTGATCAGGATAATACGGCGATGGTCAGCCATACAGAGGAAGCGAGCCTCTGGAAGTTTAGCTATGGGAGTGTCGAAGTCTTTGTTCAACTCACAGGAGAAACCAACGAGGACTTATTAACTGTTTGGTCAAGTCTATTGTCACTACCAGCTCAAGATGAGCCTCGGTTGATGCGTCGCTTGTTAGAAATGAACTGGACAGGAACTTTTGAAACCTGCTTCAGCATCTATGACGACAAAGTGATGATTTCGGCTCAACGTACCGTAGCTGATATGTACCCAGGAGAAATTTCCCGTCTAATTACTCTAGTGGCTAATTTGGCAGATGATAACGATGATGCTCTTAAAGAGGAGTTTGGTGGTTCATAGTTTTGAAGGATGAACTTATGGCTACGGCAGAGGAAATCATTTAACAAAAGCGAGGAGGTTTTAACTGACTCCAGGGTTGAGTCTGCTCTAGTTGATGTGCTAGAGCAATAATTGTCTCCTCAGTATTTGGTCTACCCACTAGCTGAACTCCCAAAGGAACTCCCTGGCGATCAAAGCCAGCAGGAATATTAATGACAGGCTGTCCTGTAACGTTAAAGGGAGGACAGGGCAGTATCCAATTAACAATCATTTCCAGGGTTTTTTCGGGACTAAGATCTTGCCATTCCCCCACTCTGATCGCAGGGTGCATGTAGGTTGGGGCAACCAGCACATCGATTTGAGTAAACAAACTGACTAACTGTCGGGCAAATATCTGCATTTCTGTTACCGCCTGGAGGTATTTCCCTGCGGTAGAGGACTGGGACAATACCCACTGATTCATAGCGCTCAAAACTTCGGGAGGAACTCCAGATGCTGCCACCGCACTTGACCAGACGGTTTTAAACGGTTCGATTAGGGGAGATAGATCGATCGCCTGGGGCAGAAGAATGTGTCCCATTGACTCAAGCTGCTGCACGATTTTTGCCACACTCTGCTGACATTCTGGGGCAGGTTCGCCGACTGGCAAGATAGAAGTTAAATAGCCAATTTTTAGCTTTGGTAAGACCTGCTGAGTGCTGCTAAGAAAGTCTACTTCGGGCAGCTCTAACCAATAAGGGTCGCCAGTTGTATAGCCACTGGCTAGATCTAGAAATGCTGCCGCGTCAGCCACGGTGCGGGTTACAATTCCGTGAGTTCCTAAACCACTGAGGCGATCGCCCACAGGGGCAAAAGAAATTCTCCCACGGCTGGGTTTAATACCTACTAAGCCACAGCAGGCAGCAGGGCCACGAATCGAGCCTCCCGCATCACCACCAAGGGCGAGGGCACAAAATCCCGCCGCTACCGCCGCCGCTGAACCACCGCTAGAGCCACCAGGGGTATGGTCTAAATTCCAAGGATTACGGGTGGGAGCAAAGCCTTCTGGTTCAGTGTAGGGAAAAGAACCAAGTTGAGATGTGGCAGTTTTGCCCAGGATAATGAATCCAGCCTGTTTGATTTTGCTGATTATTCCTTCGTCAAATTGAGCAACCTGCTCTTTGAGGGCAGCTACACCATAGCTGATTGGCATATCGGCGACGGATTTAAGATCTTTAATAGCGATTGGGACACCGAAAAAAGGTGGTAGTTGCCCAAGATCTTGAGTCTGCTGTAGTTTTAGAGTTTTTTGTTGGGCATCGGCGATCGCACTTTCTGTGGCGACATAGTTGAAGCTATTGATTTGGGAATCATACTGAGCAATGCGCTCTAAATACATCTGGGTCAACTCCAGCGGCGTAACCTGACGCTCTTTGATTAGCTGGGCTTGTTTTAGGGCAGAAGAGAAGGCAAGATTCAGTAGCTTAGGGGCAGACATAGAATGTTTTTTAATACGCCTAATGTGGATTAGCGGTGAGACCTACAGAGCCTTTTGGCTCAAAGCTGCTTCGCAGCGCTGGCGCGAATGCGCCGTTCGCCGAAAGGCACAAGGGAACGCTCACCAAGACAGCTTCATTCAAGTTAGCTAGTTTTTAGCTATTATGGGTCGCGGTATCCTTTAGGACAGCTATCAGCTACCACGGTTTTCGCTAAGTAAATGCATGAAAGCAGAAATTAACCTGAGTTTGTACTCAATCTACATCGTCAACATTAATAAATTATCTGAACGTATTGTTATGAAATAACCAGAAGATATGCTGTTATCCCTCTCTCAATAGCTTCGCTCGTTCTGTACCTAACCTTGCGCTAGAAATATCATTCTTGAAAAAACTCAACGTATGCTATGTATAGTAATATGAGATAAAGAGTTGTTAGAAATGATAAACTAATCTCGCTCAATACGGAAAGCACTATTATGCCAAAGCCAATTAAGGCTAGAGTAGAGAAAACAATTGACTTGGCTAACACCATTGAGTTAAATCTGTTTGATATTTTAGAGTTTGATTTGTTTTTAATCACGTTCTTCATCTTCTCCGTTTTGATTAGTCTTTTTGTTCTTCTTACTACCAATATTAGCTAATGTTTC
>JBCCNG010000256.1:0-6406 GCA_039025955.1 Cyanobacteria bacterium P01_C01_bin.72
ATCGACAATTTAGAAAATCCACCGAGTTTAATTGAGCTAGCGCGACAAGTTGGTTTGAATGACTTTAAACTAAAACGTGGTTTCCGCGAAGAGTTTGGACAATCTGCGTTTAAATACCTGCATGACTATCGACTCGAACAAGCAAAACATTTGTTGGCACAAGGAGAAATGAAGGTTCAAGAAGTAGCACTGCGGGTGGGTTTTGAAAGTCGCAGCTATTTCGCGATCGCCTTTCGCAAAAAATATGGTGTCAACCCCAAACAATATATGAAAAATCATCAATAAGTAGCAAAGTCCTTTTCTACACTGTTATAGGAATGAACCTTGAGACAGTCTTCTTACTCGCTACTTAGAACAGATATCTTGAAAATTCTTAGTTTCAAACCAGCAGCGACTTATCCCTCTAGCGTTCAAAAAAAATCCCTCTAGCATTCCAATTAAAAATCTCAATCCCTTATCATACTCAAACTACTTATTTAGTTAAGAATATTTCTTATTAAAAATTTCTAGCGATTGGTCATTTAAGTAAATGGCTGGTGAGTTTGAGTGTGAGGATATATATGAAATTCAATAAGCTACTTACAAATTTAATACTAGCGAGTGCAGGTATCTGGGGAATAGTTAGTCCTGTTTGTGCGGAGGTACAGGGGAGCCCTAAAGGATTCGCTGGCGCATCACAGGGAGCAGAGGAGATTGGGGGACAAGGGAGAAAAGGAGGACAAGGAGGACAAAGAGATATTGTAGAGGTAAAAAGCATTTCGCCCTTACAAGTGGGTACGGCTGTGGATTTGATGGCTCAGGGAGTGACGAGGGTTACGGGTGTTAAGGTAATTCAAACAGAAGAAGGGTTAGAGTTAATTTTGCAAACTGTTACAGGAAGCGAACGGTTAGTGCCGTTGATTTTGCCAGAAGGGAACGATTTAGTAATCGATATTCTGGATGCGACTTTAGCTTTTGCAATTAGAAATGGGGTGGAAGAACTCAACCCCGCGCCTGGAATTAATCGGATTACGGTAAATAAATTCGATGACACCAGCATCCGCGTCACGATTACGGGGGAAAACCAAGCACCAAGCGCGGAAGTGATGATTGGTAGAGATGATTTGGTGTTAAGCATCTCTCCTGAAGGAGCCACTACAGAATCAGAAGTAGCAGAAGATATCGATGTTATTGCGACAGGAACAGTAGTAGAAGATGGTTATAAGGTAGATAATGCCAGTACGGCAACTAGAACCGATACACCGATCAGAGATATTCCCCAGTCAATTCAGGTAGTTCCGCAACAGGTACTGGAAGACCGCAATGTTAGAACCTTAACCGAAGCCCTAGAAACTGTTAGTGGTGTTGCTAGTGGTTCTAGACCTTATGGTGGTGCGCCGATTACATTTAGAATAATCAGGGGATTTGACCAGGCAGGTTCGGGTGTTGTCAATTATCGCAATGGTCTTCCTGATGGTGATTTCTTTATTTTGTCGCCGATTGGAACTATCGAGCAGGTAGAAGTATTAAAAGGACCTGCTTCTGTTTTGTTTGGTGCAGGAGAACCTGGTGGAATTGTCAACACGGTCACTAAAAAACCTTTGAGCGAACCGTTTTATGAACTAGCATTTGAGGCGGGGAACGAGGCACTTTATCAGCCTAGCATCGATCTTTCTGGTCCACTGAATAGCGATCGCACTTTACTCTACCGCTTTATTGCCAGTTATCAGGGTTCGAGTGATTTTCAAGAGTTTTCCGACACCAGACTGACCACAATTGCTCCCTCTATTACCTGGCAGTTGGGAGAGCAGACAAATTTAGATTTGTACTACGAATTTACTAATCTCAATGGCGAGCCTGCTGCTGGATTTTCTAATGCCGTGTTACTTAACGATGGTAGTTTAACACCACGAGACTTTGCTACTTACTATCCAGAACTACAGTCTCTTGATGTTGATTCGCACAAATTTGGCTATACCTTAGAACATGAATTCAATGACAATTTACAGCTTCGTAACAATGTTGCCATTAATCTAACTCGTTTTGGCGAGGATATCGCTACGGGTTTTACATTAGTTGACGATAGCTTTTTGCTGATTAATCCTTCTACTGCTGTATTTGACAGAGAAAACTATTTTGCCCAAATCGAATTAGTTAGCAAGTTTGAGACGGGAGCGATCTCTCATCAAGTTTTAGCGGGTTTTGATTTTAACCGTAGTAGTAATGTTGGCGATCGCATTAATGCAGATACGCCTGTTCCTCTTTTAGATATTCGCAATCCTAATTACGATATCGAAACTCCCACTTTTTCGACACGCAATACGTTTTCTCTTTTCGATCTTAAGAGAGATTCTTACGGTCTTTATCTTCAAGACCAGATTGCTTTCACTGATAACTTAAAGCTTTTAGTAGGTGGTCGCTATGATTGGGTTTCCACCGAATTTGAAGGAGATATTGTAACGCCTGAAGAAGTAGTTACTTTACCAACAGTGAATGATGATGCTTTTAGTCCTCGTATTGGCTTAGTATATCAACCCAGCCAACATGTCTCTCTCTACGGCAGCTTTGCGCGCTCTTTTTTCTCTGTTTCTGGTTTTGATAACCTAAATCCAGACGCAGTATTCGACCCCACCAGAGGAACTCAATATGAGATTGGTGTCAAAACCGAGTTTTTCGACAATCGACTTTCCGCAACACTGGCAGCATACGACCTCACGAGGACAAATGTTCTAACGCCCAATCCTGAAGACCCTAATTTTTTCATACAGACTGGAGAACAAAGAAGTCGGGGAATTGAGTTAGACATTAATGGCGAAATTTTACCTGGTTGGGACGTGACTTTTGCTTATGCTTTGACAGATGCCGAAATTACCGAAGACAATAGCTTTTCTGTCGGCAATAAGTTACCAAATGTACCAGAGAATCAGGTTAGTCTGTGGACGACCTATGAAATTCAACAAGGTACTTTAGAAGGCTTAGGTTTTGGTTTGGGACTATTTTATATAGACAAACGGCAGGGGAACTTAGATAACTCATTTCAGTTAGAAGATTATTTTCGTACTGATGCTGCTCTTTTCTATCGTCGAGGTCGTCTGAGTACGGCAATTAATATGCGTAATATTTTTGATGTAGATGCTCCTGCATTTGCTTTTAGCAGAACAATTGTACAAAGAACTGAACCTTTTACCATTATTGGTTCTATTAGTTGGGAGTTCTAAAAGATTAGCGAGGATGTAGTGTTTAGAAAGCCAATGCGTTATTCAATCAAGCCATTTTTCTTAATGGTTTTTTCCTTTATTTTGATAGTAGCTTGTCAGCCAACAGGTTTACAGCAAACAAATGAATCTCAAGTAAAACCGACTGAGTGTCAAATGGTTCAACATAAATTGGGAGAAATCTGTATGCCGATAAATCCACAACGCATTGTGGCATTAGATCCCCGACATTTGGCAGATCCCTTGCTTGCTCTGGGTATTGAACCAGTTGGGACGGCGATTTATGTTTACCAAGGAGAGGAAGGTTTAGCTGGACTGACTGCTTATGATATTGAGGGTATTGAGATCAATGGAGATGCATATCAACCTTCTTTGGAAAAGATTGTCATTCTTAAACCAGATTTGATTTTTGCGTTGGATTTTGCCCACGAGCAAATCTATCAGCAATTATCAGCGATCGCTCCTACGATATTAATGGATTGGAAAAAAAATTATTCATTTAAAACTACCCTCCAGTATTTAGCTCAAATTGTCGATCGCGAAACAAAAGCAGATAAAGTTATTTCACAATATCAACAGCGAATTGAAACATTGCAAGCTCAATTAGATCGTAAGCCAGAAGAAATAGAAGTCACATTACTTGTGTACTTTGGTGGTAAATTTGCCATATCATCCCAATTTCATCGCTCTTACGAAATTTTTTCGGACATTGGTTTAAGCAACAAAACCGCTCCAGCAGAGGGGGAACAGACAATTAGTCGGGAAGTTTTAGATCAATATGATGCTGACGTTTTATTCATCATGAATTATGAAGCAGAGCCAGAATCCTTCTTTCTGGAAAACCCGTTAATAGCCTCCTTAGATGCTGTCAAAAATAATCGAGCTTATTTTGTCGATCCAGATAAATGGAGTGCCAATGGTCCTATAGGAGTCAATCGAATGTTAGACGATCTTTTTCAGTACCTCCCTCAAACAACAAAATAATGGCAGAACTTTATTCTCGACTAACTTCAAAGTTAACAACTTTTATTCAGAAACAAAAAATCTTTTTTACCGCCACCGCACCCCATTCGGGCAGAATTAATTTATCTCCCAAAGGGATTGATACTTTTCGCTGTATCGATCGCCAAACCGTAGCTTACTTGGATTTAACTGGTAGCGGTAATGAAACGGCAGCCCATCTGCACGAGAATGGCAGAATGACGGTGATGTTTTGTAGTTTTGATAAAAATCCTCTGATTTTAAGACTATACGGCAGAGGAGAGGTGATTAAGAAAGAAAGCTTACGCTTTGCCGAACTACATTCTCAATTTCCCAAAACTTCTGGTGAAAGACAAATAATCCTACTCAATATAGAATCAGCACAGACTTCTTGTGGTTATGGTGTACCTGTCTATGAGTTCAAAGAGGAACGAAAAACTTTAATTGATTGGGCTTCTAAAAAAGGGCGATCGGGTATTAAAAAATATCAACAGAAAAATAATTTGGAAAGTATCGACGGCTTGCCAACAAAACTTTTCGATGTACGAGAATAAACAACCTAGAAGAAAGAGTTTGTGACTTACGACCTCAAGTCAAACAATATTTTCTTAAAGGAAATGAATTTATTTTAATCTTGGGAAAGTGCGATCGCTATCTCTCGAAGTCAGATCTTAATAAAAAAGCAACTAATAACACTCAAGTTAAAGATAGTACCGAAACGATTGCAAATACCCCGAGATAAGCCAAAGACTCGGCAATAAAACCGCTTAAGCTACCAGCTAACAAACTACCAATAAAGATAAGTGTAATTTGTAGTGTATAGTCGAACCCTGCATTTGCTTGACGGCTGTAGTCCATGCAGATAGCAAACATCGGTACGCAAGCCATCCTGTAGGTAAACTGTAATACTATAGAGCAAAGAGATAAAATAGGCAGACTTATGTAACCAATTGTGGGTAAAATCCAGAGCGCGATCGCAATTTTGCTCAGCGGTCAGAGTGCAAAGGCTATTCGGGTCCCAGCATGCGCCGTTCGTTATACGGCGGAATAATTTCTGACTCTTAACTGCCAAATTGTTGAATTATATCGAACTAATTAAGTATAATTCTCATTAACAATACAATTATTTTTACTAACTCAACAAAATTTTTAGTGCATAAATCTGCACCAAAGTAAATCGCTACTGACAAATATATTTGGTTTTTATGGAATTTAGTCTGTTTTATTTTGATGGCGATGGTACTTTGCCCCAGCCAGACAAATACAAGTTATTGATCGAAAGTGCTAAGTTTGGCGATCGCCATAATTTTGCTGCTGTTTGGACTCCAGAAAGGCATTTTCACGCTTTTGGTGGCTTGTATCCTAATCCTGCTTTAACTAGCGCGGCATTAACAACTGTTACAGAAAAGATACAGTTGCGATCAGGTAGTGTGGTAATGCCATTACACCATCCTGTAAGAGTGGCGGAGGAATGGGCGGTAATCGATAATCTTTCTAATGGGAGAGTGGGTGTAGCCTTTGCTTCTGGCTGGACGATGGATGAGTTTATTTTATCTCGCGCGCCTCATAGTGAAAGAAAAGATTTGATGTGGCGCGGTATTGAACAAGTGCATCAGTTGTGGAAAGGTGAAGCAGTGGAATTTATTGACGTTGCAGGGAAAACAGTACAGGTGGAAACTTTACCCAAGCCCTTGCAATCGGAATTACCTACCTGGATTGCTTGCCAGTCTCCCTCGACTTTTGAAGAAGCAGGAAAAAGAGGGTTTAATATTTTAACTTCTTTATTAGGAGAAACTTTAGAAGAAATTGCGCCAAAAATTCAGCTTTATCGTCAAGCTTTAGTAGAAAATGGTCATGATCCCAGTCGAGGCAAAGTTACTTTAATGACCCATACTTTTTTGGGAGATAACATTGATAATGTCCGCCAAAAAGTCAAGCAGCCTTTTAGTGATTATCTCAAAAATCATTATGGTTTGTTGGAGAATTTAGCTAAAGGAATGGGGATGAATCTTAGTATTAAAGATTTTTCTCAAGATGATATGGAAAGTCTTTTGGAGTTTGGTGTAGAAGGGTTTATCAACGGGCGATCGCTGATTGGCACGCCCACGTCCTGTTTACCTTTTATCAAAGAATTAGCGGAAGCTGGTGTAGATGAAATCGCTTGTTTGATTGACTTTGTACAGGATGTCGAGCTGGTGATGGAAAGTCTTAATTATGTTAAGCAATTACGG
>JBCCNG010000257.1:0-6400 GCA_039025955.1 Cyanobacteria bacterium P01_C01_bin.72
AAACGAAGTTTATCAAAACTTCCAGCTACCAAGAGAGGCTTATCGGGGACTAAATGATCGCGACAGCCACCTGCACGTAGCTACTTTTAGCGCGACCCTCCAGCCAGGGGAATCTCTCACCTTTGTTGCCAGTACTGCTATCCCCAATGCCCTGACGGGTCAGAGTTTAGAGCTGGATCATGCAGATGTTCTCAGTCGGCTGCTGGATGGGAAACAAGCTTTAAGCGATCGCTATAGCTATGAACAAGAATTGATTGAAGCTTGGCAAGCAGCTAATCCTGATTTAACGACTCCCAAAGAGATCGGGCAGTTGGTGTTAGCGGCAGATCAGTTTCTCGTTGAGCGCCAAGTGGATAATAATGTCGCTGGTAAATCGATAATTGCTGGCTATCATTGGTTCAACGACTGGGGCAGAGATACTATGATCAGCCTACCTGGTTTAACTCTAGCTACTGGTCGTCCTGAGATTGCCCGTTTAATTATTACCACCTTTGCTGAATATATCAGCCAAGGCATGCTGCCCAACCGCTTTCCTGATGGCGATCGCCTGACGGACGCAGACTACAACACCGTGGATGCAACTCTTTGGTATTTTGAAGCGGTGCGCCAATATTACGCCCAAACTAAAGATCAGGAATTTCTCCAGGATATTTTTCCCAAGCTGGCAGAAATTATCGACTGGCATCGTCGCGGCACAAGATTCGGCATCAAGCTAGATGAAGACGGTCTATTAAAGGCTGGAGTAGAGGGAGTACAGCTTACCTGGATGGATGCTTTGGTCAACGGCGAGGTAATCACCCCCCGCTATGGTAAACCAATTGAGGTAAATGCTCTTTGGTATAACGCTTTGCGAACTATGGCGGCTTTTGCCACAACTCTGGGTCAAGCTGCTAGTCAGTATCAACAGATGGCAGAGGCGACACAAAAGGGATTTGCCCGTTTTTGGAATCAGGCTACAGGCTACTGCTATGATGTCCTCGATTCTCCTGACGGCACAAACGATCCTTCCCTGCGACCAAATCAAATCTTTGCTCTCTCTTTACCTGAATGTCCCCTAACTAGAGAGCAACAGCAGGGGGTAATTCAAGCTTGCCAACAGTCTCTCTTGACTTCCTACGGTTTACGCAGCCTTGAGCGCCATAATGCTCAATACCAAGGTCATTACGGAGGCGATCAATACCAGCGGGACAGCAGCTACCACCAAGGTACTGTCTGGGGTTGGCTCATGGGGTCTTTTGCCCTGGCTCATTTCCGAGTTTATGGCGATCGCGATCGCGCCTTGAGCTTTTTAGAACCAATGGTAGACCACTTAAATAACGCAGGGTTGGGGAGCATTAGCGAAATCTTTGATGGCGATGCTCCTTTCCCTCCCCGAGGCTGTATCGCTCAAGCCTGGTCGGTTGCGGAAGTTTTGCGGGCTTGGCAATTAATAGCTAAAGGCTAAAAAAATTCTCAACCTATTTACTTACTATTTCATAACTTACTATCTCGTAAAAACCATGACAAATATTCAAGATACTCAAGAAAGAAAAAGACTAGCTGCCAATGAGAGTGGTCAAGAAAAATGGAAACGTTGGGGTCCTTATTTAAGCGAACGCCAGTGGGGAACGGTCAGAGAGGACTACAGTGAGGGAGGTAATGCCTGGGATTATTTCTCTCATGATCAGGCACGCTCTAGGGCATATCGTTGGGGTGAAGATGGTTTGATGGGCATCTGTGATAGCCAACAGCGTCTTTGTTTGGCGATCGCCCTCTGGAATGGTGCAGATCCTATTCTCAAGGAGCGTTTGTTTGGTTTGACCAACAACCAGGGCAATCATGGGGAGGATGTTAAGGAGTATTATTTTTATTTGGATAGTACCCCAACCCACTCCTATATGAAGGGACTGTATAAGTATCCTCAGGCGGAATTTCCCTATGGAGAGTTGATCAACAAAAATCAAATCAGTCGAACAGAACCAGAATACGAACTGATCGATACGGGCATCTTTGATGGCGATCGCTATTTTGATGTTTTTGTCGAATACGCCAAGAACACCCCAGATGATATTCTGGTGCAAATTACGGTGGTCAATCATGCCCCAGAAGCTAAAGAACTGCATTTAGCGCCCCACCTCTGGTTTCGCAACACTTGGTCTTGGGACGAGGGACAGAATAAGCCATCCCTGCAAGGAATTTTCTCTGGTAAGGAATTTAGCGTCATCGAAGCAGATTTAGCCGATCCAGAGTTAGATCTGGGGAAAAGATGGTTATATTGCGAAAGTCCTGCGGAAGTTCTCTACACTGAAAACGAAACTAACTCGGTTAAGCTGGGCTGGGCAGAATCTAATGCTGGCTATGTGAAAGACGGCATCAATGACTATATTGTTAATGGTCGTACTGAAATGGTAAATCCCCAGCAGGTAGGCACTAAAGCCGCTCCCTACTACAAATTAAACCTAGCTGCGGGAGCAACTAAAGTCGTTCGTCTCCGTTTGAGCGATCAGCAAAATTTAACCAGTCCCTTTGATGCAGAATTTGACTCGATTATTGAACAGCGTCAACGTGAAGCCGATGAATTTTATCAGGCGGTGACTCCAGCAGAACAGCTAGCTACGGAAATGCGTAATATCCAACGACAGGCTTTTGCTGGCATGTTATGGAGCAAGCAATATTATAATTTCCATGTGGAACGCTGGTTAAACGGCGATCCTACCCAACCCACTCCACCCGCAAGTAGGAAAGAAGGACGCAACCATCAATGGACTCATTTGGATAACGAGGATGTGATCTCGATGCCTGATAAATGGGAATACCCTTGGTATGCGGCTTGGGATTTAGCTTTTCACTGCCTACCTCTTGCCGCCCTCGATCCTGGTTTTGCCAAAAATCAGCTAGATATCATGACCAGGGAATGGTACATGCACCCCAACGGGCAAATTCCAGCTTATGAATGGGCATTTGGCGACGTTAATCCCCCCGTTCATGCTTGGGCAGCTTGGCGAGTGTATAAAATCGAACAAAAAAATCTCGGTCAAGGCGATCGCCTGTTCTTGGAAAGAGTGTTTCAGAAGCTATTGCTTAACTTTACTTGGTGGGTTAATCGCAAGGATGCCGAAGATAACAATATTTTTGAAGGGGGCTTTTTGGGCTTAGATAACATCGGCGTATTTGACCGCAGCTCACCCCTACCCACTGGCGGCTATATTGAACAGTCAGATGGTACAAGCTGGATGGCGATGTATTCGCTCAACATGCTGACTATAGCCTTAGAATTGGCGTTAGAAAACCCCGTCTACGAAGACATGGCAACCAAATTCTTTGAGCATTTTCTCTACATTGCCGATGCCATGGTGCATATTGGCGATGATAAAACTCAACTTTGGGATGAGGAAGATGGTTTCTTCTATGATGTGCTAAACCTACCCGACGGTGAAAGAGTCCGCCTCAAAGTGCGTTCCATGGTGGGCTTAATTCCGCTGTTTGCTGTCACCACCCTCGAACCAGAACTACTCGATAAACTGCCAGGTTTCAAAGAAAGACTGGAATGGTTTATCAAAAATCGTCCTAACTTAACTAAAAACGTCGCCAGCATGGAACAAGCGGGTGCAGGAGAAAGAAGAATGCTCTCCCTTTGTGATGTGACTCTCGGCAAACACGATCAAGAAGATGTTCTACGACGCATCCTCGAAAAACTCCTGGATGAAAATGAATTCTTCAGCGATTATGGCATTCGTGCCCTATCTCGCTTCCACAAAGATAATCCCTATTCTTTCTATGTTGATGGCAATCCTAATACCGTCAGTTATGAACCCGCCGAATCTGCTAGTGGTTTGTTTGGCGGCAATTCCAACTGGCGGGGTCCTGTTTGGATGCCAGTTAATTATTTACTGATTGAATCTCTGCAAAAGTTTCATCATTATTTAGGGGATGATTTTAAGGTTGAATGTCCCACAGGTTCGGGTAAAATGCTCAACCTCTGGCAAGTAGCGGAAGAAATTTCCTATCGCTTGATCAATATTTTCATGCCACGCCGCACTAGTTCCAGTGTTTCCCGCCAGGGAGAACGGGCTGTATATGGCGCTACCGCCAAGTTCCAAAACGATCCTAACTGGAATAGATATGTTCTCTTTTATGAGTATTTCCACGGAGACAATGGTGCGGGTATTGGCGCAAGTCACCAAACAGGCTGGACTGGTGTGGTGGCAAAATTAATTCAGCAGCACGCCAAATATGCGGCTCAAGGGAAATCACCTCGGTTATAAAATAAGTACTGAGTTAACTTAATTGTGCCAGCAATTTTTTGGCTCGCACAATTTTTTCCTAGTTTTCCCTCATGTAGAACAGAAAGGAGATCGGATAGAATTTAGATGTAATTTAGAACACATTTCAGTAGTCACAACTGAAGCATATCATGAGATATAGACCGAGAATTAAGCTAGTTTTCATTACATACTCGATCAGTATTAAAGAGGCTTGCTCAAATGATAACGAGTCTTAACGTTCTATATTCGCAAAAATCCGATCTCTTGCCTGTTAAACAAAAATTCCCAGAGCATCCCCCCCATCAGTGCCTAATTCAAGTATTTTCTGGTCTGGTTAAACAAGCAGAAATCGCCAAAATTTTAGAAGATATCAAAGATGTATTTCCCCTCACCCATATCATTGGCACTACAACGGCTGGTGAGATTTTAGATGGGGCAATTACCAACGAAACAGTAGTTATTAATTTCTCTTTTTTTGAATCGACAACTGTAAAATCGTCATTAGTCGATCAATATGACGATCTGTGGTTAGCAGGTAAGACTTTAGCGCGAGAGCTAGCAACCACACAGCTCAAGGCAGTAATCTTATTTGGCTGTAGCATCAAAGGTGGAGATAAAATTGATGCTACACCGATCTTAACTTCTCTTTCTGAATCATTACCCGAAACAATTATTGCTGGCGGTCAAGCTGGAGACAATGGTAAAGGTATCGTTTCTTATGTCTTCAACGAACATGGCATTGTCAGTCATGGTGCAGTGGCAGCATCCCTCTCAGGTGAAGAATTATCTGTCAACAATAGCTATAATCTGAGTTGGATTCCCATCGGCAAAAAACTTAAGATTACCAAAGTAACTGGTAGACGAGTTTATAAGATTGATAACTGCACACCGTTAGAGCTCTACAATCATTATTTAGGGTCTGAGGTAGTAGCAGGATTACCTCTATCAGCGGCAGATTTTCCGCTAATCATCGAAAGAGAAGGAATTCCGATGGCTATTCATCCTCTGGTAGTGAATGATGATGGCTCTTTCGACTATATGTATTCTTTTGCCGAGGGAGAACAGGTTCAGTTCGGCTTTTGTCACTCTGGTTTATTGAGAAGAGGAGCAAAACAGACTTTTGACCAATTAAAACTGAATCCCGTACAGGCAGCTTTTATTTACTCTTGCGTTTCGCGCAAATGGATTCTCGGTCGGGATATAAATATTGAGGTTGTGCCTATTTCCCGACTAGCATCTACGGCTGGTTTCTTTGCCTATGGAGAATACTATACTCATTATCAATCTAAGTGTGTTTTCTTTAGCCAAACAATGACGGTATTGACCTTGGCAGAGTTAGATTCGACCGTGACTCCCATCTTAGTTGATGAGCCTGAATCTTTTATTAGCCAAGAAGAGTCAAGACAGTTCAAAACCCTACAAATGCTGCACCGTTTAGTAGAAACATCCACCAGGGAGATTGAAATTACTAATCGAAAACTGGCAGAAGTTGCACACAGTGATGGTCTGACAGGACTGGCAAATCGTCGTTATTTTGATTGCCAACTCTCGGATAAATTGCAGCTTGCCCAAAGAACAGAAAATCCACTATCTTTGATTTTAATCGACGTGGATGAATTCAAGCTTTATAACGATACCTATGGTCATGTAGAAGGGGATTTTTGTTTGCGTCAGGTTGCTGGTCTGCTCAAGCAAATTTTTTCGGACTCCGAGAATCTCGCTGCTCGCTATGGCGGCGAAGAATTTGTCTGTATTTTGCCTCATACTAATTTTGCTCAAGCTATATTATTAGCCCAAAAAATTAAGCATGGTCTCACCGAGTTGGCTATTCCCCATGCTACTTCAAGAGTCACCAACTATTTAACCGTTTCTATGGGGATTCAAACACTCAACCACATCACCCTAGAAATGACTCCTAAATCTTTGATAGAGATGTGCGACAAGCAACTATACGATGCCAAACGAGACGGTAGAAACAGATTTTGTGGTAGACAAACAAGTTAATTTTTTTCGGCGATATCTCCAGTTTATCCAGTTGATATTTATTTAGGGGTTACTGAATAAGTCAAAACTATTTATCTGTATATGTTTCAAGACTTTTTCTTTAATTCAAGTGCAAGATTTTTTGATAGATTGAGGTAATTTTTTAGGCACTT
>JBCCNG010000258.1:0-6365 GCA_039025955.1 Cyanobacteria bacterium P01_C01_bin.72
CCAATACCTTCGCCAAATGAGAAGCCAAAATTTAAGATGAAGTCAAGAGGGCTTTTGTAGGAAACTAGTTTTACTCCTAAATTAAAGTTGCGCAAAGCCCATGCCAGAAATTTTAACACTCCTGAGCTGCCTGACATTTGACCTCAATAGCACAAGCCTGAAGCATCTAGGTTGCATAATCCAAGCAATGCTAGCGATGAGTAGTCGGGTAACAATTTTTCTAATTGATGATATGCCCTAGCTTGAACCATGTTTTTCCAGTGCTGATTCTAAATAGTTGGCGATCGCCTGAGCAATTTCTGGTTTGCCACTGACTTTAACTGGCGACCGCTCTTTGGTAACGAGATAAGCGACCTGTGCGCCTGTTGCCTGGTGTTCTTCTCCTCGATTGGCGACTACCATTTGATAGCCTTGCTGGAGTCTACTGTTCGCAATTTGCATTAACTCTTGATGAGAAATATTTTCCTGATACTTAAAGGTGATCATGTTCAAGCTAGGAAATCTGGCTTTGACTTCGGTAATTACCTTTTGAGTCGGCATTAAATCTATTTTGGCTAGTTCCCCACTGGGTATTTTGCCTGGGAATACCTGAATCGGTTTATAGTCAGCTACTGCCGCCGAAAAGATACCGTATTGATAGTCATGCTGTAACTCAGACATTACCCCGTGAAAATATTCATCATAGGTAGCAACTATTTTCTGGGGGAGATAATTGGGGGGCGTATAGCTTCCCTGTCCATGGATTAACTTTACTCTTGCCCCTCGCAAATACAATTCTTCGGCGATACAGGTGCCGAGTTTACCCGTGAAGCGATTGGTCAAACGACGAATATTATCAATGGGTACGGGGGTAGCCCCTCCCGTGACTAACACGGAAACATTTTGAAGAACTGATGTACTAACTGCTCGACAGACGGCAACCGCGATCGCTTTTTCGTCAGGCAGATTGTTCTTCCCATTTGCCACCTTGGGGGGAATGATTTTTACTCCCAGCCGATGTAACTTTTTCAGAGATTCAGTCAGGATAGAATTATGCAGGCTGCCATGCATCGTTGGGGCAACCAAAACTTGAGTTTTACCCTGTTCCATTCTGCCGATTGCTGAACTCAGACTCGCAGTAATTACACCATCAGCAATACCCAAAGCGATCTTATTAATTGTGTTGTAGGTAGCAGGGGCAACTAGATAAGCCGCAAAAGGATTAGCATCGCTGAGGTGTTCGGCGTTGGCGGTAAGCTTAGTAACAACAGGATTTGTGGTACTCCATTCCAAAGCATCAACTGTGGTGTAGCGTAAAGCTTCTGTAGAGGCAAAAGCCACGACATCTGCCCCCTGGCGGCGGAGGGTTCGAGCAATTAGCGGCGCCTTCATGGCGGCAATGCTACCCGTAATTAGTAAGGCAATACGCTGGTTGGCTAAATGTCTTGATTCTAGGGCTAATTCGCGATCGCCTAATTCTGATGGGGGTGGTGGCTGAAAATCCCAAGTATCCATTTAAATACGTCTCATGTGGATGAGCTTCGTTCAAGTTAGTTTTTAGCTATTATGCGAAGCGGCTTGCACTTGTAACATTGAGTGTATCCTTTTAGGACAGCTATCAGTAGTTTAACAGACTAAAAATTCAATTTTCCCCTAGTAAATAACTGATAGCCACCGATAAAACTAACGAGAGAAATCATAAATTGCCAAAGACTTGTCGGCTGGAGAATGGCGCGACTACTAAAGAAAATTGCCATAATACCAATGGCGATCGCAATAAACGCCGTTCTAAAATAATAGATGGAGAAAAAGAAGCTTATCTGATTGCTCTTGCCTACTGGAGTTTCACTACAGGCAAGAGCAATTGGACCTTGAGGATGCTGGCGGACAAAATGGTAGAACTTAACTATGTTGAACAAGTATCTACAGAAACTATCAGACAAACTTTAACAAAAACGAACTTAAGCCTAGGCTCAAAGAATCCTGGCTAATTCCGCCCCAATCAAATGCAGAATTTGTTTGCTTGGGCAGAAGAGAGAAATCAAAAATCAGATTCTGTTAATTGGCAATTTACCACCGAAGATGCTCGCATCAAACTCAAACGACTTTATCCCTCAATTCAAACTTGAGACCTACTAGTATCTTTCCCCATTTCATCGCCCAAGAATGGTCGGCAACATCATAGGATGTAGAGTTAGTGCAACAAGAGGTAGATTATGCGAATTTTAATCATGGGGGGGACGCGCTTTATTGGCGTTTACCTGACCAAAGTTTTAGTTGAGCAGGGACATGAAGTCGTCTTGTTTAATCGGGGTAATAATCTTCCTCCCGTAGAAGGAATCAAGCAAATAAAAGGCGATCGCAAGGATGCAGATCAACTCAAGTCAAAGCTCTCAGGGGAAAGCTTTGATGCTATCTTTGACAACAATGGTCGAGAGTTGAGTGATACTCAGCCTCTAGTCGAAATTTTTCAGGGTCAGCTTCAGCATTTTGTCTATGTTAGTTCGGCAGGGGTATATCTACCTTCTAGCCAAATGCCCCACCGAGAAGGCGATCCTTTAGATCCTAATAGTCGTCACAAGGGCAAACACCACACCGAAGCGTATTTAGCCGAGTCTGGTATTCCTTGGACATCAGTACGCCCCTGCTATATTTATGGTCCACAAAACTATAACGATCTTGAAGCCTGGTTTTTTGATCGCCTCGCCCGTAACCGTCCGATTCCTATCCCTGGTAATGGCAGATACATTACGCAATTTGGTCATATTCAGGATTTAGCCGTGGCAATGGCAAGTATTCTGGGAAATGATACTGCAAAAGGTAAAATTTACAATGTTTCGGGCGATCGCTATGTATCTTTTGACGGTTTGGCTTATGCCTGTGGTGAAGCTATGGGAAAATCTGCCGAGAGTATCAAGCTAGTTCATTACGATCCTAATCAATTCGACTTTGGTAAGCGTAAAGCCTTCCCCATCCGCCAACAGCACTTCTTTACTGATATTCATCAGGCACAGCAGGATCTAGCCTGGCAACCAAAATACGACATGGTGTCTGGTTTAAAAGACTCGTTCCAGCATGATTACTTAGCTTCTGGTAGGGATCAATCGGAGATTGATTTTTCCTTGGATGAAGAAATACTAGGCAAAATATAAATTGCCCCAGAGAGCAAGCTCAAAGCTACTGCTAGCCAAAACAAAACGTTGCTGGCAGTATCCCACTGTGAAGATAGGGGCGCAATCAAAACAGCGATCGCCACAATTTGTACGACGGTTTTCAGCTTGCCCCAAATATTTGCCCCAGAAATGCTGCTCTTGCCGGTTAAAGCCGGGTTAACTCGCCAACCAGCGATCGCCAATTCCCGCGCCAAAATTATGAATACTCCCCAAGCAGGAACAAGACGCAGCTCAATTAAGGACAGAAAAGTACCCAAGACCAAAAGCTTATCAACTAAAGGATCAAGAAACTTACCTAATTCTGTTACCTGATCCAGTTTACGAGCCAGATAACCATCTACCCAATCTGTTCCCGCTGCCAAGATAAAAATTCCCACACAAAGCCAACGGTTGTCTGTTGTGGGGTAGTTGAGTAGATAAAGAATAATTGGCAGTCCGAGGAGACGAGATAGAGTAATCCAAGTTGGTAGGTTCATAAAATAGGAGTTCGAGAGTTTTTAATCAATAAAAAATAATCTGCCATCTATTTAACTAGTTTCGAGAATTGAAATAAGACACAAAAATTAGACTCAACTACCACACATAGCGTTTCTTATTTTACATGACCCTAAATATGGATTGAAGCTCATCTTGATGGCGATTTGCGAAGCATAGCCGAAGGCATCGCATTTATTCAAGCCTGAATTACCGAAAATAATCTGCTTCTCCCTACATACAGCGACCTGAAAGCCTTTGTGCCTTATCTCAACGACAAATATTGATGCCAACCCACCTAAGATCTTTTAAAAGAAAGAGTTATACTACGGAGTTGTTGTCAAAGCTCCTTTATGGTTAATTTTTTGCAATGTTACCTGGGAATAACCCTGTGGATGTTTTTGCTACAGTTTTCCTTACAGGCGGCAGAGATACCAGAAACAAAAATCGAGAAATCCGCTAGCTTTCTACCTCGGCAGTTACGGGCAGAACAAAATAATTTGCCCAGTGCCTCTAAATCAACTCGTCATTTAGTTAGCCAATCCCGACAGGGCGATCGCCAAGAATACAGTATTCCCAGCGATTCCAGCTCGACCCCAGGAATTACGGTGGGAGAGGTGGAGGTAATTGAGGTGATTGCCGATAGTCAAGAATATGATCGACTGCGAGGGGTAATCACGGCTCAGGGTAATGTGGTGATGCGCTTTGGTCAGGCGGTGATGACTAGTGACTACATAGAGGTTAATTTAAATGATCGCTTGGCAGTGGCACGAGGACAGGTGGTATTGACCAGAGGGGAACAGGTATTACGGGGAGAAAGATTTGAATATAATCTGGTTGCTGATCGTGGGACTGTTTTCCAAGCGGGAGGAGAAATTTTTCAGCCCACTCTCAGGCAAGATACCGATTTCAATCAGAAATTGGCAGCGGACTCAAATATTTTAGACCGAGCCTTGAGCGATCGCTTAATTGATAATCAGCCTTTGACTGAAGTTACTGCTGCTGAGGGCATTGGGGTCAGTCTGGGCAGTAGGGGCATCGATTTGGTGGGAGATAATGACTTTATTAGCGGTTCAACGATCAAGCGGCTGCGATTTGAAGCAGATCGACTGGATTTTGAAACTGATAATTGGACGGCTGATAACCTGCGGCTAACTAACGATCCGTTCTCGCCTCCAGAGTTAGAGTTAAGAGCCGAAACAGCTACCTATCAAAGGTTTGGTTCCCTTGAAGGTAAGTTAAGCACTACCAAGTCACGGTTGGTTATTGATGATAGTTTAAGAGTACCTTTGCTGGTTAGTGGCTTTACCTTTGATAATAGTCCTCAAAGACCAGGATTATTCAACATCGCTTTTGATGGCGATGAGCGCGGCGGTTTGTATATCGAGCGTAGCTGGGATTTACTCAATCGCCCAAATTTTAGCTGGATTGTTACACCGCAGTACTTCTTGCAGCGAGCTTTATTTCCCACCGCCTTTGGTTTTAGTAACGATGACGATGGAGGTGTGTTCAATTCTTCAGTATTTGGTCTCACAAGCAGTGTTAGGGCAGATTTTAGTCGGCGGACAAGCTTTGATGCCTATTCTTCCTTAGCAGGGGTAGATTTGGATAATTATGAGGATAGCTTGCGGAGTAAAGTTGAGCTTCAGCAGCGAGTCGGCAATCTGAATAATCCCTATCAACTGGCTCTAGAATATAATTTTCGCGATCGCCTGTTTAACGGTTCTTTGGGCTTTCAAACGGTTCGCGAGAGTATTGGGGGAACAATTACCTCACCTCAATTTACTTTGGGTCAGACGGGGATTAGCTTAAATATTCAGGGATCGATCAAGAATATTAGCGACGATACAGATCGACCAGATTTATTAGCGGAGGTCAGAGAAAATGATCGCATTAACCTCACCAGATATCAAACTGCGGCATTTCTCAGCAAAAACTTTTCTCTTTGGACAGGAAAAACCTTACCTCGTACACCAGAAGAGGGATTACGCTACACACCTGTTCCCGTGCTTCCCTATTTAAATCTATTTACTAACATTTCAGGGGTCGGCAGTTTTTATAGTAACGGTGATTCACAGCCTTCGTTAGAAGGACGAGTAGGGATTGAAGGACAGCTTGGTCATTTTTCCCGTAACTGGCTTGACTATACGGGATTTAAATTTAGCTATTCCCAAAATCTGCGGGGAGATGAATCTCCTTTCCTTTTTGATCGTTTGGTAGATCGGCAAATTTTTGCTCTCGATATTACCCAGCAAATTTATGGCCCAATTCGCGTTGGCTTTCAGACCCAGATTGACCTGCGCGATCGCGATACAATTAGTAGCGATTATATTTTGGAATACAGTCGGCGTACTCATAATGTGAGCCTGCGCTACAATCCTGTATTAGAAATTGGCTCTTTAAGTCTGCGGATCAGCGATTTTAACTGGCAAGGAAACCCCCAGCCGTTTAGAGATCAGGGAATAACTCCCGTAATTCAAGGAGTCGAATAAATCAAGTTTCTACGGCATGTAGCGTTATCAACAGTTAGGATAGTTAGACCAGTTTTAAACTGCGTCCACATAGAAAACAGTAGTTTTCATTCATAAGCAACATAATTTTCTTAGTTCCTAGTCCCCAATCCCCAATCCCACGAACAGTTAACTTATAAACTATGGGTTTCAAACTAGACGCGGTTTAGATGGTCAAGAACTAAGTCTCTTGTCACTTTTGAGAAATTGTATTAGCTCCAGACTGGTA
>JBCCNG010000259.1:0-6362 GCA_039025955.1 Cyanobacteria bacterium P01_C01_bin.72
ACGCAGGCGGGCCGCGCGCTCTCGGTGGCCTTCGACATGGTGGCCAACTAGCTCAGGCGTTTTCTTTCCCGAAAGAAATACTGTCGAGATTCGTACAGTGCCACATTGAAAAGATTTTTACTCAAACGCGTCAGCGCAGTCAGGGCATTAAATTCCTGCTTGCTAAGTCTTCTAAGTTGGTTCTTTTGAGTGGCGTACATGGTTATTGATTTCGCTATAAAAGTAATTGTAAAGCGAAAAGCAATTAAAAAGTAAACATTATTGCCCTGAAACAAAGGCGCATAGTTCTCCGCATGTCGGGGTTTCAGACCCATTACCAAACGATGCGATCGCCAGTTAAATCAAGATCAAATCTGAAATTAAAAGAGCGACAACTCTAAACAAATCGCACAAGCATTAACACTTTAGTTAATTTTTATAAAGTCTCGTTGCGACAGGTGTAGTTTTCTGGCTTGATAGGAGTAGCCAAAATTATATATCGTGTTTTATAGCTCCTGATAATGGAGTTGTGGATAACCAGAATTTGAGCGTCATCTTGTAACCGAGATAGATTGAGAACCAACAATAATGACTAGGATGCTGCACCACCTAGCCAGACAGATCTATCTTTCAGCCAGCCAGACAATCAATAAAAATTATCTTAATTTAGCATCGATTCTTTAGTCTTGATTGATAGGAGTAATCCCGACCATGCAAATGCTCAAAAAGCTATTTAATTCTGAAAATAAATATTACTTAGAATTAGACGAAACCAAAGATTCCGAAGTAGTTCAAAGTGTTGCCCAAAAAGCAGCTAAGACGACTCAGGTAGTCAAGGAAAAAGCGCAGGAAATTGCCAAGTCTGAACCTGTGCAGCAAGCAGTTAGCACCGCCAGCGAAGCAGTAGAAAACACACAAGAGAAGCTAGCGGGTGAGATCGCCACAGAAGAAGCTGACAGCAAAAAGCCAGCGCGGAAATCCGCTAAAAGCAAAGCAGCCGCAAACGGCAAGGCAGCCAAAAACAGCAAAGTTGCCAAATCTGCTGACCAGGAAGAACAATCTCCAGCAACTCCACAAGATTCTGGTGCATCATCTTTCGATCCGCCATTTTGGGTAGCGGCGATGAACAATACAAATAAAAAGGCGACAGACAGCAATGAACAATTAAATGGTCAACCAGCTGAAGGAACATTTGCTACTGATAATTTAATGCCGACCATAACTAAATATCGTCGTCGTCCAGGGGGTAGTCTAGACAAGTTTAAAGATATGGCGAAAGCAGCTAAGACCCCAAGAAGATAGTTAAAGCAAGCAAAAAACGCCATTGATTAAAATAAACTAAAATTTAATTGAGTCTTACCAAGTCATGTTTAGGTTGGCAAGATATTAATTAGGGGCGGAAGCATCATCTCGGAGGGGATAATCTTCCGTTTTAGTATTTAGTTAAAAATTTCGAGATAGAAAAGATGGGCTGGAGAAGCGTAACGAAAATAGCAGATTGACGACTAACTTTGTCCCCCTTTCCGATAAGATGAGAGTTGCCGCTTTTTTTACTTAAGCTAGCGTTTAGTTCAGTTAGGAAATCCGTCTAATTTAACTAGGCTTAGACATAGTTAGAAACGGATTGTTTAAAAGGAAAAATCAATGAATCAAGAAATTTTTGACAAGGTAAAGGGTATAGTTGTTGATCAGCTAGAAGTAGAAGCTGATCGTGTCACGCCAGAAGCAAGTTTTGCCAACGATTTGGGCGCGGATTCTCTTGACACGGTAGAATTGGTTATGGCTTTAGAAGAAGAATTTGATATCGAGATTCCTGATGAAGCAGCCGAACAAATTGATACTGTCGGTAAAGCAGTAGAGCATATTAGTAAAGAAACTGCCGCTGCCTAATTTTAGATTCTCTGGGATAGGTTATTGAGTGCGGCTGCCAATAATGCAATAATTGGCAGGTATTGGCGCGTCTTGCTTGCCAAGAATAAGCCCAGAGCAAAAATGCCAGAGCAAAAGCGTATAGAGAGCAAAAATGACAAACAGGCAAAACAAGCGAGTTGTGATTACGGGCTTGGGTGCAATTACTCCCATTGGTAATAATCTAGCCGATTACTGGGAAGGTTTATTGCAGGGACGCAATGGAGTAGGAGCGATAACTTTGTTCGATGCGTCCCAACATGCCTGTCAAATTGCTGCGGAAGTCAAGGGCTTTGATCCTCACCAGTATCTAGACAAGAAAGACGCTAAACGAATGGATCGCTTCTCCCAATTCGGGGTCTGTGCCAGCAAACAGGCGCTTGCCGATGCTGAATTTGAGATCAACGAGTTAAACGCAGACCGTATCGGTGTCCTCATCGGCACTGGAGTGGGTGGCTTGAGGACAATGGAGATCCAAAACGAGAATCTGCTCACCAAAGGTCCAAGGAAGGTAAGCCCTTTCACAATTCCCATGATGATTTCTAACATGGCAGCAGGCTTAACCGCAATTCACACTGGGGCTAAAGGACCAAATTCTTGTACTGTAACTGCCTGTGCCGCAGGCTCTCATGCCATTGGTGATGCTTTTAGGTTAGTTCAGGGTGGCTATACCGATGCCATGCTTTGTGGCGGTGCGGAAGCAGCAATAACACCTCTCTCTTTTGCTGGTTTTTGTTCGGCGAAGGCAGTTTCGACCCGTAATGAAGACCCTCTCCATGCCAGTCGCCCCTTTGATCGCGATCGCGATGGGTTTGTGATGGGAGAAGGTTCGGGTATTTTACTATTAGAAGAATTAGAACATGCCCTAGCTCGTGGTGCTAAAATCTATGCTGAGATAGTCGGTTATGGCATGACCTGCGATGCATATCACATGACCTCCCCCGTACCAGGTGGGCAGGGTGCAGCCAAAGCTATGGAGATAGCCCTCGCCGACGGCGGTTTGACTCCTGAGCAAGTGAGCTATATCAACGCTCACGGTACTAGTACTCAGGCAAACGACTCTAACGAGACGAAAGCAATCAAAAAAGTCTTAGGAGCTAGTGTCAGTCAAATTTTAGTGAGCTCTACTAAGTCTATGACTGGTCACTTGTTGGGTGGTTCAGGAGGAATTGAAGCGGTAGCAACCGCAATGGCGATCGCCAATGATCGAGTTCCCCCGACAATTAATCTCGAAAATCCCGATCCAGAATGCGATCTAGACTATGTAGCTAACTCTAGCCGTGAACATCAGGTAAATGTAGCATTGTCTAATTCTTTTGGCTTTGGTGGTCACAACGTTACCTTAGCATTAAAGAAATATAGCTAAGAATAGTAAGAATAGATTCAAAAATAATAAAAAATAGCCTCAACGTCGTAGCTGGGTAGGTTTAGTTTGATGGCTTATTTTCTCAGATTCTTCTAATTATTTTGCTTCAATTTGTCCCAATATTAAAATGAAGTAGGCAAATTATTAGTTGGCTGTGTCGAGTGATACGATTCATTCAACTGAAAAAGTATTAGAGCTTGCTAGCCGTTCCTATAGGATGAGATGATAAGCAAAACAACAGACTATATCGCTTTAAAACCCTTTGCGATCTGAACATCCTGCTTAAATACGTCCCAGCACGTTCAAATTTTTTGTTTTATCGTCGTTTATTTATATAACAAATATGGTAGTTGCACGCCCATCAACCAATACAGTTGAAAATCTTTGTATTAATTCGATTCGTTTTTTAGCCATAGATGCTATCGAGAAAGCTAGCTCTGGACACCCTGGACTGCCTATGGGGGCAGCACCAATGGCATTCGTGCTGTGGGATAAGTTCATGCGCTATAACCCCAAGAATCCTGCGTGGTTTAACCGCGATCGCTTTGTGCTATCTGCTGGTCACGGATCAATGTTGCAGTACGCCCTGATGTATTTAGTTGGTTATGATAGCGTCTCTATCGAGGATATCAAACAGTTTCGTCAGTGGGGTTCGGCTACTCCTGGACACCCAGAAAACTTTGTTACGCCAGGGATTGAAGTTACTACTGGCCCTTTAGGTCAGGGGATTGCTAATGCTGTTGGTTTAGCCGTTGCTGAGGCTCATTTAGCAGCTAAATTCAATAAGCCTGATGCGAAAATCGTCGATCACTACACCTACGTTATTATGGGTGATGGTTGCAACATGGAAGGGATTTCTGGTGAAGCCTGTTCTTTTGCAGGACACCAAGGGTTAGGCAAGCTTATCGCCTTTTATGACGATAACCACATTTCCATCGACGGTTCGACCGATGTTGCCTTCACTGAAGACGTTTCCAAACGCTTTGAAGCCTATGGCTGGCATGTACTTCATGTAGAAGATGGTAACACCGATCTCGAAGGTATTGCCAAGGCGATTGAAGCAGCGAAGTCTGTTACCGACAGACCCACTATGATCAAGGTAACAACTACTATTGGTTATGGTGCGCCCAACAAACAAGGAACAGCGGGAATTCATGGCGCTAAATTGGGTGGCGATGAAATCAAATTAACTCGCGAAAATTTGGGTTGGACTGTAGGCGAATTTGAAGTCCCTAGTGATGCTCTCGAACACATGCGTAAGGCAGTAAAACGTGGGGCAGATGACGAACAAGCCTGGAATCAAACCTTCGCCAATTACAAATCCCAATATGCTGACGAAGCAGCAGAATTTGAGCGTTTTCTCAGCGGTAAACTACCCGACGATTGGGCAGATGTCTTACCTACTTATACCCCCGAAGACGCAGGCATTGCCACTCGTAAGTATTCTCAAGACTGCCTCAACAAAATTGCCAGTGTAGTTCCTGAGTTGGTCGGTGGTTCAGCAGATTTGACTCACTCCAATCTAACCGAACTAAAAAACTCGGGCGAATTCCAAAAAGGCTCACACGAAAATCGTAACATCCACTTTGGGGTGCGGGAACATGGCATGGGAGCTATTTGTAACGGTATTGCCCTCCACAGTTCGGGTCTAATTCCTTATGGCGCAACCTTCCTGATCTTCACTGACTACATGCGGGCAGCCATTCGCCTTTCTGCTCTATCAGAAGTAGGTGCAATTTGGGTTATGACTCATGACTCTATTGGACAGGGCGAAGATGGTCCTACCCACCAGCCAATTGAAACCGTTGCCTCGTTGAGAGCTATTCCCGACTTAACTGTAATTCGTCCTGCCGACGGTAACGAAGTCTCTGGGGCTTACAAAGTGGCGATTGAAAATGCGAAACAAAACAAGCCAACCTTAATGGCATTTACACGTCAAAATGTGCCAAACCTCAAAGGCAGCTCCTTAGAAAAAGCAACTAAGGGTGCTTATGTTCTTTCCTGTGGTTTTGCCCCCGAAGAGCTCGACATTATTTTGATTGGTACTGGTAGTGAAGTACAGCTTTGTGTTGGTGCAGCCGAGAAACTAATTGCCGAAGGTAAGAAAGTAAGAGTTGTTTCCATGCCTTCTTGGGAATTATTTGAAGCTCAAGACGAAGCTTATAAGGACTCCGTATTGCCCAAAGTTGCACAAAAACGTCTCTCCGTAGAAGCAGGTAATAGCTTTGGTTGGCAGCGATACACTGGTAGCGAAGGCGGCTCAGTTAGTATCGAGCGTTTTGGTGCATCCGCCCCTGGTGGTATTGTCATGGAAAAATTTGGCTTCACCGTTGATAACGTTGTAGCTAAGGCAAAAGAAATCATTGGTTAATTCGGCGACAAAACCGATTAGCTGAATAAGCTAAATTTAACTACTTAACTAAGTTCTTTGACCCTGTGTAACAGCAGGGTTTTTTGTTGAAGATATTCTGCTTAATTTTCCCCACAAAATTCGACCAAGCAGAACAAGATCGAATAAGACAAAAGAACTTAAAATATGCGAGATTAAACTCAAAATAAAAAGTACTGCTCATTCAGAAAATGCCTTCAGAAATCGCCATTTACGACCCACGAATGCACTCCATAATCGACCCTGATGCCAAGCTAAAGAAACTAGCTGGTGGAGCCAAACATAGTGAAGGGGTAGTTTATCTTCCTCAAGATGATATTGTAGTTTACAGCGATGTTAGTGGCGATCGCCTGTTTCGCTGGAGCGCAGCCGATGGAGTGAGGGTCATTCGCGAATCTGGTTTTTACTATCAGAATGGTAATTGTCTCGATTCAGAAGGGCGTTTAGTTAGCTGTTCCCATGGTAAGCGGGCAATTATCCGTCAGGAACATAATGAAGAATGGCAGATTATTTGCGATCGCAGTCAAAATCTACGCCTTAACAGCCCTAATGATTTGATCGTTAAAAGCGACGGTACAATTTGGTTTACCGATCCTCCTTTTGGACTGACTCAAGCTGATGAAGGGTGCGGTGGACAACAGGAACAGGCGGGCAGTTTTGTCTTTCGCTTTGATCCACAGACGGGAGAAATAGAGGGGGTGATTCGCGAGATGGAACGCC